>CAISIP010000645.1 GCA_903885415.1 uncultured beta proteobacterium | reverse complement strand
CGCTTCGCTTGATCAACCAGCCCCGGCCTTACCAGCCGGGGCAACCCCCACCAAGGAGACCACACCATGCATTACTACACCGCCATCATTCAGGACAGCCTCGGCACCACGATCCTCGCAGAGCAGACGTTCGCGTCGATCAAGAAGGCAAAAGCGTTTGTCCGCGCCGAGTTGCGCGCAGATCACGCTGTCGCAGCCGATAGCAGCAAGGCAGCGGTCATAGCCGACAATGCCTTCCCCACCCGGCACCTCCGGGTCTGGGTTCGGTTCGGCAAGATTTGCTGGGGCGGCGATTGCCCCAGAAGCTGGCTCTGACCCCCGCGCTAAACCCTATTGACAACAGGTCAACACCCGGAATAGGGTGTTGGCCTACCCACCAAGGAGATACCGCCATGACCCTTCTGCATCACCTGCCCGTCCAGCCCGCCGTCCCGACCATCAACCTCAACGGCACCGAGGGCCAGTCCCTGTTCAACGCCAACCGCACCGTCTGCACCGCCGTCTATGAAGCGGAGCAGGCCATGCACCAGATCGCGCCGCATGGCCGCGACTACATCGGCCAGCCCGAAGAGTTCGCCAAGGCCCGCGACGAGTACTACGCCCGGCTCAGCGCCCTGCGCCAGATTATGGTCGAACTCGACGCCATCGCCATCAGCATCAACCGCCAGATCAACCGGCACTGACATCAACCAGCCCCGGCCAAGCGCCGGGGCACCTCACCAAGGGAGCCGCCATGACACCAACCCGCAGATACGACCCGGTAACCAGCCACGAGGCTGAGGCCAGCATCGCCGACCGGATCACCCTGATCCAGCAGGACGTGCTCGCCTACGCCCGGTCCGTCCACGAGTTCATCGACCTCGACCTCGCGGCTCACTTCACCGGCACCTACGGCCCGTCGACCGTCCGCACCCGCCGCATCGAACTGGTGCGGCTGGGCCTGATCCGGCAAGCTGATTGGCTGCCGGGCGTCCCCAAATACCGCACCATGCCACCCAGCAACCGCCGCCATATCGTATGGCAGGCCACACCCACCGAGGAGACCGCCCCATGACCGACAGTTTTAGCACGCCGTACCCCACCCCTATGCGCCTCGATAGCATTGAAGAGCGCCTGTCCTATGTTGAGCGTTTGACCATTAACCTTGAGCAACGCATCAGCGATTGCGAATGGGCCACGACAACCAACACCCCGGCCAATGAGCCGGAGCCGCCGGTCGATACCTCGTGGCACCCGTATGATATCGGGGTGTTCTATTATGATGAAGGGCACCCGGTAGGCGATGATCGTGTCGTGGTGATGTTGCGCAACGGCGAAATCAACCGCGCCGAACGCGCCAAGCTGTGGGATTGGAGCGAATGCGAACACCGCACCATTGTCGCGTGGCGCTACGCCAAGGAGGGCGAATAATGAACGCCGAGAAGAACGCCATATGGGCGCTGCTCGGCGCGCTCGCCGCCGTGGCGCTGCTCGCCTACATCCTGTCCGACAACGAGATCAACGCCATTTCCATCGCAAGGATGACCCTGCCATGAGTGATTACGATGCCGCTCAAGACGAGATCACCCGCCTCCGCGCCGAGAACAAGTCGATGGACAAAATCATCATGTCCCTGATCGACAGGCTTGGGGCCATCACCAGCGCCCGCATCTTGCAGGGCAAAGACATCGCCGAACTCAGCGCCAAGAACGAGCGGCTGCGCGAGGCGCTGGTACTGTGCCGAACGGAACTGCGCACCGCTGCGGGTTATCGCGGATACGAGGG
>CAISIP010000644.1 GCA_903885415.1 uncultured beta proteobacterium | reverse complement strand
GCTGCCGTTTCTGCGTCCCGACGCCAAGAGCCAGGTCACGATGCGCTATGTCAACGGCAAGCCGCACAGCATCGACACCGTCGTGCTGTCGACACAGCACGCGCCCGAGATGAGCTTGGGCCACCGTATGACCGACGCTTTCTACGAGGCGGTGCGCGAGGAGATCATCAAGCCGGTGCTGCCCAAGGAGTGGCTGACCGAGAACACCAAGTACTTGATCAACCCGACCGGGCGCTTCGTCATCGGCGGCCCGCAAGGCGACTGCGGCCTGACCGGCCGCAAGATCATCGTCGACACCTACGGCGGCGCCTGCCCGCACGGCGGCGGCGCCTTCTCGGGCAAGGACCCGAGCAAGGTCGACCGCTCGGCCGCCTACGCGGCGCGCTATGTGGCCAAGAACATCGTGGCCGCCGGTCTGGCCAAACAATGCCAGATCCAGGTCGCCTACGCGATTGGCGTTGCCAGGCCCATGAATGTGACGGTCTACACCGAAGGCACCGGCGTGGTGTCCGACGAACGGCTTGCCGAACTGGTCCAGGCGCACTTCGACCTGCGCCCCAAGGGCATCGTCCAGATGCTTGACCTGCTGCGCCCGATCTACGAAAAAACCGCCGCCTACGGCCACTTTGGTCGAGAAGAGCCCGAGTTCAGCTGGGAGCGCACCGACAAGGCAGCTACGCTGCGTGCGGCGGCCGGCCTGTAGGTCCGGCGCACGCCCCAGGAAAATCCGCGACAGGGCAGATCCGCGAACGGGGCCTTGTAGGGCTTGGGCGAAAGATGCTGCGCAAGCCCTGCCCCGTCAACGAAACGCCCGACTGCGGGTAGCCAACCCGCCCAGCAGCAGTGTCACATTGACCCGCCGCTTGGCGATCCGGTGGCGCACTGCGCCGCCGCTCGCCATATCGCGCGGCCAAACGCCGCAAAATCACATCAATGTTGACCAAGCCGGCACGGCGCGGGTTTCAGTGTCCCCAACGAAACGGCGCAGGTTTCGGGAGCCGCATGAGGATCACCAAACATCAACGACACGAGGCAAGACGCCTACAATTGTTATTCCGGGCGAGGCCGATTCTGCTTGCCCCCATTCCCGTGGGCTGCACTTCTCCTTTTGAAGCGTGCCGCGGGTAAATTCTTGGCAGTGGAGTTGAATCAATACGTGCAGGCGCCTGTGGTGCATCGAAGGAGATTCAAGTGAATGCGATCGTCATCGAACATGTGCCTGTGGCCGAGTTGCCGTCGGCTTGGCGTGCCAGGCTCGCGCAATCCCCGGGCGCGCATGTAACGGTGCGCATCGAGGAGGAGGCGGTGCAGACCACCATTGCGAACGAAGAATTTGTGACAGACGATCCATTGTTCGGAATGTGGCGTGACCGCGAGGACATGGCCGATGTGGCTGCCTACGTGCGACATATCAGGGCTGCCCGTTTTGACCGCAACGGCTCGCGCAACGAACCGTGAGTCCAGCCCTTCCGGTGCTGATTGACTCGGACGTGCTGATTTGGCTCACACGCGGCCATGTGGGCGCTGCGCAGCGGCTGGGTCAGATCAGCACTTGGCGCATCTCGGTGGTCACCTACATGGAACTGGCCCAGGGCTGTCGCGACAAGGCCGAACTGGCGCGGCTGAAGAAGGGGCTGGCTGTGCGCAACACCGATGTGCTTCAAGTCACGCCGGCCATTTCGGAGCGTGCGGCCGAACTGGTCGATTTACTTGCCCTGTCACATGGAATGCGGCTGGCAGATGCGCTCATAGGAGCCACGGCGATCGTGCATGGTGCTACGCTGATTACCGCGAACACGAGGCACTTTGAAGCCGTCCAGAACTTGGTCCTCGAGGCCTTCCTACCGTGAAGTGCAGGGGGTCCGACCCACGTTTGGTCCCGTGAAGTGGGGTCGGATGGCGCAAGACAATCGCGCTGCATGAACCCGCTGGCCAGTGCCAGGTGACCTGCGCTGACGCCGATGCCATGTTCCGGTAGCCGAGTTCCTGAAGCTGGATTGCCACCGGGTCAAGCAAGTGCTCGGGATCGTGTTGGGCGCGCCGCTGACGTCGCGGTTGCGCCGGCATGGCTGTTGCAGGTCGAACTGCAGGTCTCGCATTCGTCGTCTTTATGTCTCTCATACTCCTGTCTGTCAGTTGCCCCGGGGTATCCGTACGTTCTCGCGGGTGTGTAGTTTTCAGGTAAGTGTTTCTGTCCGCCCCGAACGCCTGAACGCTGCGGGAACTACAAGGGACACGGGACACCACTCCCGCTATGTGCCGAGGTCTTCTTTCTCGCCGCCGCGGTACGCGGCATTGGCACCGATGGCGATTGCTGCTGCAAGTCGGTTCATCGGGTTGAGCCTTGTCCCAGGGCGCGGGGTGCGCCAGATTGCGCCTCGGCTGACATGGCCCGCGATAAGCGGGCGGGTGCAGATCGCGTTGCACGGTCTGCGGTTTTGACGCGCGGTGAGCCCGTCACTTGGGGCCATCACTTGCGCCAGCCACCGTAAGTCCTTGTCGGCTGGGCCAGGGCGCTGGCGGGATTGCAGCAGTTTGACTTCGGTCGTCGCCGGCCGGGCTGACTCAGCCAGTGGGGAATTGAACTGGGCCGATGCTGCGCCAACTTCGTGTGGATTGCAACTGCAATGTGAGCCACGGGATTTCCGCGATGCCGGACTGGCTGGCCAGCGTCAACCAACTGCAGTGCGGTTGCGCCGGGGCTGTCAGCACTGCTGACGGCTGACAGCGAGTTCTGCCGTTGTCGAGCCAGGCGGCTTACCCACCGCCGCGCGAATCTTGCGTGAGAGGCACCGATCGCGCGGCCGTGGAAAGCGCCGTCTGGTTGGATAGATCGTGCCAGGGACGCCATCGCGCAGTGGCCGCTACCGCATGGCCGGCGGTGGCGCTCTGGGGCAAGGTGCTGC
>CAISIP010000643.1 GCA_903885415.1 uncultured beta proteobacterium | reverse complement strand
TGGTGCGCGGCAGCGCACTGAACTTCAAGGTCACCTACGCCGAGGATTTTGAATTGGCCGGTGCGCTGTTGCGCATGCGCCGCCAAGCCGTGGAACAGGACGTCAATCATGGACCCGACTGAAAACAATCGAGCGCCTGTGGACTTGCGGATCGGTGAAGGCTGGGACGTGCATGCGCTGGTGGTCGGGCGCCAGTTGGTGATTGGTGGCGTGGTGATCCCGTTTGACCGCGGCCTCATGGGACATTCGGACGCCGATGTGCTGCTGCACGCGATCACCGACGCGCTGCTGGGTGGCGCTGCGCTGGGCGACATCGGCATGCATTTCCCCGACACCGACCCGCGGTTCCAGGGCGCGGATTCCGCCGCCTTGCTGGTCGAGGCGGCGCGGCGGGTACGCGAAAAAGGTTTTGACATCCTGAATGTCGACAGCACCGTCATCGCGCAGGCACCCAAGCTGATGCCATGGATACCGGCCATGCGCGTGGCTATTGCAGCCGCCCTGGCGCTGCCGATGGACCGCGTCAATGTCAAGGCCAAGACGGCTGAAGGGCTTGGACCGGTAGGGCAGGGGTTGGCGATAGAGGCGCGCGCGGTGGCGCTGATGCGACGCTGAGATGGCCGGCATCGACCGCATTGACTGCGTGGTGGTCGGGGCCGGCGTAGTAGGGCTGGCGATTGCCCGAGAGCTCGCCTTGCAGGGCCGCGACGTGCTGGTGCTCGAGGCCGAAGACGCCATTGGTACCGGTACCAGCTCGCGCAACAGCGAGGTCATACACGCCGGAATTTACTATCGGGCCGGATCCTTGAAGGCGCAGCTGTGTGTGGACGGCCGTCAGCTGCTGTACGCCTATTGCGAGGACAGAGCCATTGCGCACCGCCGCTGCGGCAAGCTGCTGGTCGCGACCGCTGACGCACAGCTGGCCAAGCTCGATGGCATTCGCAGCGCGGCCCGGGCCAATGGCGTTGCCGACCTGGCACCGCTGACGCGCGCGCAGGCGCTCGCGATGGAGCCCGCGCTCGACTGCATCGCCGCCCTGTATTCACCCAGTACCGGCATCGTCGACAGCCATGCGCTGATGATGGCGCTGCTGGGCGACCTGGAGAATGCTGGGGGCGTCCTGGCCTTGAATTCCCCACTGGCCGCCATGGCTTGCTCCGACCAGGGACTGCTATTGGCAGCTGCCGACGGCACTGAACTGCTCGCGTCCACAGTGGTCAATGCCGCCGGATTGGATGCGCCGGCGCTGGCTGGGAAATGCAGTGGCCTTGAGCAGCGCCATGTCCCTCGGGCCTACTTTGCTAAAGGAAACTATTTCAGCCTGTCGGGCCGCTCGCCGTTCAGCCGGCTGATCTATCCTGTTCCCGAGGCGGCCGGACTGGGTGTGCACCTGACGATCGACCTTGGGGGGCAGGCCAAGTTCGGGCCGGATGTGCAGTGGGTCGAGTCCCCACACGATCTTCGGGTTGATGCGTCGCGCGGCGAAGCTTTCTATGGTGAGATTCGAAAATACTGGCCGGGTCTGCCGGACGGCGCGCTGGCTCCGGCCTATGCAGGAATCCGCCCGAAGACCCACGGGCCGCATGAGCCAGCCGGCGACTTCCTGATCCAGGGGCCAACAGTGCATGGTGTCCGAGGGCTGGTCAACCTGTTCGGCATCGAGTCGCCCGGTCTCACCAGTTCCCTGGCAATCGCCCGCTATGTCGCCGCAGCCTGTCAGCGTAGTGACGGCTGACAGGTTCTGGCCGCGGCCGTTTTAGCCGACAACCTGTTGCCTGTGCGCGCGAATAGCCTGCGCCGAACGGTAAACCAGTTCCGGCCCCTGGTAGATCAACCCGGTATAGATCTGGACCAGATCGGCGCCCGCCTGAATCTTGCTGATCGCGTCTTGCGCGCTGAGGATTCCGCCGACGCCGATGATCGGGAAGTCCTTTCCCAGTGCATGGCGGAGTTGTCGCACCACCTGGTTGCTGGGCTGCAGCAGCGGCGCTCCGGAAAGACCGCCGCTCTCGGCGGCGTTTGGCATGCCGTGCACCGCGTCGCGGGCTAGCGTGGTATTCGTGGCGATCACGCCGTCCATGCCGTGGCGCAGAAGGCTGTGCGCGATGAGGCCGACCTGCGTCTCGTCCAGGTCCGGCGCAATCTTGACGAACAGCGGGACCTGGCGGCCATGCGTGCGCCGTAAGGCGGTGCGCCGCTCGTCCAGTCGGGCGAGCAGCGCGTCGAGTGCCGCGTCGCTCTGGAGTTCGCGCAAGTGGTGGGTGTTGGGGCTCGAAATGTTGACCGTCACATAGTCGGCGTGCGGATAGACAGCGTCGAGTCCGAGCAGGTAATCGTCAGCAGCCTGTGCGATCGGGGTGCTGGCATTTTTGCCGATGTTCAGGCCCAGCACGCGGCCGCTGGCGCGAAATGAAGAGCGCTGTACATTGGCGACGAAAGCGGCAAGTCCTTCGTTGTTGAAACCCAGCCGGTTGATCAGGGCCTGGGCCTGCGGCAGCCGGAACATGCGCGGCTTGGGGTTTCCCGGCTGGGCCCTGGGCGTGACGGTACCGACCTCGACGAAGCCAAAGCCCATTGCGCCCAGCGCGTCGATGCAGCGCGCGTTTTTGTCCAGTCCCGCGGCAAGGCCCACGCGGTTGGGAAAGCGCAGGCCGGCGACTGTGACCGGATCGCTCACCAGGCGGGTGCCATAGGCCCAGGCCAGCGGTGTCCGTTGTGTTCTTGCGAGGGCCTCCAGGGTGAGGTCGTGCGCCGCCTCCGCGTCGAGGCAAAACAAAAGTGGGCGAAGCAGGGCGTAGGGGATGGCGGTCATTGGATAATTTGGCGTTGTATGTCCGATTTTCCCAAAAACACAAGGCCTTGAGCTTTTGCCCCACCTATGCTTTCACAGGACGAACTCAAGGCCATGGTCGGCCAGGCGGCGTTGCAGTACGTGGTTCCTGGCGAAGTCGTTGGAGTGGGGACCGGATCGACCGTCAACCAGTTCATCGCCGCGCTGGCCAGCATGAAGGACCGCATACCTGGCGCAGTGTCGAGTTCAAAGGCGAGCAGCGAGCGCCTGCAGGCTGTGGGAATCCGAGTCTTCGACTGCAACGAAGTCGGGCAGCTTGCAGTGTATGTCGATGGCGCCGACGAAATCGATGCCCATGGATGCATGATCAAGGGCGGCGGCGCGGCACTGACGCGCGAGAAAATCGTCGCCGCCCAGTCAGAGCGCTTTGTATGCATCGCAGACGAGTCCAAACTGGTGCGAACACTAGGCGCCTTTCCTATCCCGGTAGAGGTCATTCCGATGGCGGCGCAGCGCATCATGCGCCAGTTCGCAGCAATCGGCGGCAAGGCGGTGTTGAGGCTGCGTGCGGGCCAGCCGCTGGTCACGGACAACGGCCAGATTCTGCTCGACGTGTCGGGGTTGCAGATCACCGATCCGCTGGGTTTCGAGTCGATGGTCAACCAGTGGGCCGGCGTCGTCACCGTCGGTGTGTTCGCCCGAAATCGAGCTGATCTGTGCCTGCTGGGAACCCGTGACGGCGTGAGGATCCTGCACTGCGCCTGAAAAGCGCTGGCGGGGCTGGCGCGCAAGCTCCGGTCAGGCCGACGCGGACTGCGGTGCGATGCGGTCCATGCCCTGGTGGCGAAGAAGCGCATCCAGTTGGGGTTCGCGGCCGCGGAACGCCTTGAACGATTCCATGGCCGGTCGGC
>CAISIP010000642.1 GCA_903885415.1 uncultured beta proteobacterium | reverse complement strand
TCAGCCAGGTGGCATCGTCCGCACTGGCGTTGGCGGCGCTTGCGGGTCTTGCCCATGCGGCCCGGCAGCCGAGCGTCGCCGGGGCATACTGCGCATTCACCTGTGCGCTGCTCGTTTGGGGCTGGAATGAGCTCAGTTTTCTGAGCGGCTGGATCACCGGGCCGCGGCGCACACCGTTGCCGCCCCGGACCGCGGGCTGGGCCCGGTTCGTCGCCTCGTTTCAGGCGGTGCAATGGCACGAACTGGGCATCCTGTGCACCGGTATCGTCGTGGTTGGCGTCACCTGGGACGCGCCGAATCAGGTCGGCACGGCAACCTACCTGGTGTTGTGGGTCATGCGCACGAGTGCCAAGCTCAATCTGTTTTTCGGCGTGCGCAACCTCAACGAGGCTTTTTTGCCAGACCATCTGGCTTACCTCGCCAGCTTCTTTCGCCGCCGCGCGATGAACCCGCTGCTGCCGATCTCGGTGCTGGCCGCGTCGGCGTATCTGGCGCTGCTCATATCGTACGCCACCAGCGCGTACGCCACCAGCGCCGGCACCAGCGCCACATATGCGGTGGGCCATGCCTTGGTTGGCACCATGCTGGCACTGGCCATTCTGGAACACCTGCTGCTCGTGCTGCCACTAGACCCCTCGGCGGCTTGGCGATGGGCCATCGCCAAGCGCAGCCCTGCAACGCAACCCCACACCCCTGGCAAGCAACCGACGACGGGCAACAAGGACGCTACGGCGTTTTCCGTTGCCCGCACCACCCCGAGCGCAGGTGCCGCATTGGATTCACATGGCAAACTGCTTCAGATCCCTTGACCACGGCGTGGCGGCAGGCGCCGGCAAGCTCGGATTCTCGGGTTCGGGCCTGGTAGCACACGGCAACACCCGCGCACAGGGCGCGCCGCACGCTATCGTCATCGGCAGCGGATTCGGCGGCTTGGCTGCCGCCATCCGCCTGGCCTGCAAGGGCTGGCGCGTGCAGGTGCTGGAAAAGCTGGACGCACCCGGCGGGCGCGCCTACGTCTGGCGCCAGGATGGCTTCACTTTTGACGCCGGCCCCACCATCATCACCGCCCCCTTTCTGTTGGATGAACTGTGGGCACTGGCTGGCAAGAAGTTCTCGGACGACGTGGATTTGCGCTTGATGGAGCCGTTCTACCGCATCCGCTTCGATGACGGCACCTGGTTCGACTACAGCGGAGACACGGAGCGCATGCGCGACGAAGTGGCGCGCTTCTGCCCCGACGACCTGCAGGCCTACGAACGCTTTGTGGACGAGGCGGACAACTGCTACCAGCGGGGCTTTCTAGAACTGGGCAGCATCCCGTACAACACGGTGGGCGATTTGCTGGGCGCCATCCCCAACATGCTTCGCATGAAGGGCTGGCGCAGCATTTTCCGAATGGCCTGCGGCCACTTCAGCAACCCCAAGCTGCGCATCGTGATGAGCTTTCATCCGCTGCTCATCGGCGGCAACCCGCTTTCGGTGACCTGCATCTACAGCCTCATCAACACCCTGGAACGACGCTTCGGTGTGCACTGGGCCATGGGCGGCACGGGCACCATCGTCAGCGCCATGGTGCGGCTGCTGCAAGGCCTCGGCGGCAGCATCACCTACAACGCCCAGGTCGCACGCATCGACATCGAGGAACAGAAAATCGGGCGCGGCAAGGCCCGCGGCGTCACCCTCACGGGCGGTGAGCACCTGGGCGCCGACATCGTCGTCTCCAACGCCGACACCCTGTGGACCTACAAGAATCTGGTGGCGCCCCAGCACCGCAGGCACTGGACCGACAAGCGCATCAAGGGCAGCCGCCACTCGATGAGCCTCTTCGTCTGGTACTTCGGCACCAACCGGCGCTACGAGGATGTGCCGCACCACATGATGGTGCTCGGCCCCCGTTACGAAGGCTTGCTGCGGGACATCTTCAAACACCATGTGGTGCCCGAAGACTTCAGCCTGTACCTGCACCGCCCCACTGCGACCGACCCGTCCATGGCGCCCGCCGGATGCGACGCGTTTTATGTGCTCAGCCCGGTGTCCCACCTGCAAAGCGAAACCGACTGGGCACAGAAGGCGGAGTCGTACCGGCAGGCCATTGAACAGGCGCTGGAGCGCACCGTGCTGCCAGGCCTCAAAACACATATCGTGACCTCGCGCGTGACCACGCCGCTGGACTTTCAGGACCGGTTGTTGTCGTACCAGGGCGCTGCGTTCGGCATGGAGCCGTTGCTTCTGCAAAGCGCATGGTTCCGCCCGCACAACCGCAGCGAGGATGTGGATGGCCTCTACATGGTGGGCGCCGGCACCCACCCCGGTGCCGGCGTGCCGGGCGTGCTGATGTCGGCCAAGACCCTAGAGATGGTGGTCCCCGAAGTCCACACCTTTGCATAAACACAGCGAGCACTCCGCATGTCCACTGCCCGGCCCGTGAACGCAGCCACACCCACCCCGGAGTTCGATCTGTCGGCTTGCCGCGCGCTCATGCGTGGCGGCTCCAAATCCTTCTTTGCCGCGTCACTGCTCCTGCCCGCACGGCTGCGCGCGCCGGCCACGGCGTTGTACGCGTTTTGTCGCCTAGCCGATGACGCCATCGACATGGGCAGCGACGCGCGCGCCGCCATGCGCGACCTGCAAGCCCGCCTGGATGCCATCTACACCGGGCGCCCCGGCACCTTGGACGCGGACCGGGCGCTGGCCTACGTGGTGCACCGCTTCAGCGTACCGCGCGCGTTGCTAGACGCCCTGCTGGAAGGCTTTCTGTGGGACGCGCAGGGGCGGCGCTACGACACGCTGGACGATGTGGAGGACTACGGCGCGCGGGTCGCCGGCACGGTGGGCGCGATGATGGCACTCATCATGGACACCCGCACCGAAACCGCCCTAGCGCGCGCCTGCGAACTGGGCGTGGCCATGCAGCTCACCAATATCGCACGCGACATCGGTGAAGACGCGCGCAACGGCCGCTTGTATATCCCGCGCAACTGGTTTCTTGAGGCCGGCATGGATGCCGATGCTTGGTTGCGCCACCCGGTGTTTGACGAACGCATTGCCGCGTTCACCGGGCGGCTGCTGGCGCGTGCGCAGCAGTTGTACAAGCGTGGTGGTTATGGCGTGGGCGAACTGCCCTGGGACTGCCGTCCCGCCATCCAGGCCGCACGGCTGGTATACGCAGAGATCGGCTGCCAGCTGCAGCGCGAGGGGCTCGACTCGGTCAACCACCGCACCGTGGTATCCAAGCGACGCAAGCTGTACCTGATTGCACGCGCCACCGCCGTGGCGGTGAATGCGCCCTTCCCATCGCCGCGCGAACTCGTCGCGTTGCCGGCAATTGCGTTTCTGGTGCAGGCTGTCGAAACCCGGACGCACTTGCATGGACTGGCGGCGGGCGGCGGCTCGTGGACGGTGCCCGAGCGAAGTTTCGACCAGCGTGTCGAGTGGATGGTCGACCTCTTCGGGCGCCTGGAGCAGAAAGACCGGTTCTACCCCTCCCCGGCGCCAGCCCGTGAAACTCCTTGAAGGCCTGGTGTTGCTTGGTGCCGTGGTCCTCTTCGCTTGGTGGCAGCTGCGCGACGTCAGCAAGGCGCAAAAGGAATCTGCGCAACGACGCGCAGCACGGGAAGAGGATCCGCCGCCGAACCCCGACAAGGAGTCCCCATGAGTGTCAACCTCAAGGTCATCCACCTCTTGTGCGCCTGCCTGTTCCTGGGCAACGTCATCGTCAGCGGCGTGTGGGCGGCCCTGGCTGAGCGCACCGGGCGCCACGAGATCATCAAGTTCAGCAACCGCATGGTGCTCATTACCGATTGCCTGTTCACCGCCACCGGCGCTCTGGGAGTGGTCGTCACCGGCCATCTGATGGCGACGCGTTTCGGCGGTGATACGGCGCACGCCTGGCTGACCTGGTCCTACGCGCTGTTTGGCCTTTCGGGGTTGATCTGGGCCGGCGTTCTGGTACCGATCCAGCTCAAGCAGCGGGCCATCCTGCTAAGAACCACCGCCATCACCGGTGAATACCTGCAGTTGTCCAGAATATGGCAAGTTTCTGGCGCCGTGGCAACAATTCTGCCCTTTCCGATCATCTACCTGATGGTCACCAAGGCTGCCTGAGCGTGCACGGTTTCTGCCGTTGACCGGCTGCCGATGTCGCTCGTCGGGCTCGTTGTGCTCATCACAGGTGCCGCTTCCGGCATCGGTGCTGCCACCGCAAAGGAATTGCATGCACGCGGGGCGAGGCCCGTACTGGTCGATTGCGACGAGCTTCCTTTGCGCGAAGTTGCCGCCCAATGTGGCGGAACGCTCAGTTGCGTCGCCGACGTCACCAGTCTGCCGGCGATGGAGCGCGTCGTTTCGATCGCGCTTGAAAAACACGGCCGCATCGATGTGGTCTGGGCCAATGCAGGCATCGCAGCCTTTGGCCCGCTGGCCTACACCGACCCCGCCGCCTGGCACCGTTGCCTGGACGTCAACGTCATCGGTGTATTCAACACCGTGCGCGCTGCGTTGCCTGCCGTCATGAAGCAAGGCGGATACGTCCTGATCAGTGCCTCGGTATCGAGCTTTGCCCACCCGCCGGCCATATCCGCCTATGCCGCCAGCAAAGCTGCCGTGGAGGCCATGGGCAACTCCTGGCGGATCGAACTCCGCCACCATGGCGTGGCGGTCGGTTTGATGCATGCGGGATGGGTCAAAACGCCTCTGGTGGCCGAGGGCGCAATGCACCCGGGTTTCGGCAGGCTTCGTGCCACCATGCCAGGATTCCTGAACGCTGAAATGACCGTTGAACGGGCTGCAAGGGCGATCACAAACGGCATCTCACAACGCAGGCGCACGATCTGGATCCCGGGCTGGATACGCATGCTTCACATCTTGCGTGCATTCCTGCATGCCCCTTTGGCCGAGCGTGAAATGCTGCGCGCGGCTCCGGAAATCGAATCGTTGTACCTTGAAGGGCTCGCCTGCGTCGGGCCCCTGGCTTCCACCTTCGGGCCCCGCGAGCGCGAGCGCACACTGGCCCGTTCCGCTGCTGCTTCTGCTGAGAAAATCTAAGGCTGCCGCGGCATGCGCCAGGGCAGCATCAGGCGCACCGGCAGCGAGGCCACGCGCCGGGCGTCCAGCGTCTCGTGCACGGACGTCACCGCCTCGCCCTCTAGTGACGAGCGCAGGATCGAGCGCACGTAAAACGGCGTGTCTTCCAGTGTGCTCTGCACCACCGGCGCAACGCCTTCGTCGCTGTGCATGTTGCGCGGGATGAGCCATCGGGAGCGCGGCAGGGTGTGGCGTGGCGGCGCAACCAGGGGAGTCGCTAGGCCATGGGCGTCAAAACGCTGGGCGATGACGCGGTCCGGACCCTGCACCGGGCGCACGTCGTAGACCACCGCCGTGTCGCCGTTGCCCATGACCGTGCGCGACCAGTCCCATGTGTTGAAGGCACGGTCGACCGGCTCATCACCTTCGTTGGAGTCTAGGTAAGCGTGGCCCGACCACCGCGCCGCCGGGTGCTCCATGTCGACGCTTACGCGCGAGCACGGCCCGATTGGCCCCCAGCGGTGACGGGCCGCAGCGTCCAGACCGGTGACAAAGCGGCTCAGGCCCTTTGGCGTGACCGTGACCCGCCCGCGCACGTGCATGGGGATCGGCACATTGAATTCGTCGATGTCGATCACCAGCGATCTGCCAGTCCAGTGCAGCCGGCTGGGGCCGACGGTGAAGGTGTCCCGGCTGCGCTGCATGTGCGCGCGGCTGCGCTCGGTCATGGTCCAGCGCCTCCCTGCCGCGCCGTACAACGCGACGTTGATGGCGCAAAAATTCTCCGGGTCGGCGACGCCGCCGTTGCGTGCACGTGCCCAGGCGTAGTACGGGGAAAACACGCTGCCGACAAAGGCAATGATGGACAGGCCGTTCTGGCCGTCGTCACTCAGGGCGTCGACATACCACCAGAGATAACCACCCGGCGCGACCGTCTGGTCGAATCGAGGTGCGCCGTCAGCGTCGCGGCCGCCAGCCTCCCCGACAGCGCCGCCATCGGCACGCCCGGCCCCGGATGCACGCTGCCCCCGGCCAGGTACAAGCCCGGCAGGCGGCTCTGCGACGACGGCCGCCGGAACGCCGACATCCAGCCGTGCGAGATCGGAAGAGCACACGTCTGAACTCCAGTCACCAGATCTGATC
>CAISIP010000641.1 GCA_903885415.1 uncultured beta proteobacterium | reverse complement strand
GTGAATGTGGTTCGGATGAACTTCAGCCACGGCAAGTCGCAAGACCATATCGATCGGGCGCAGCTGGTGCGCGAGGCGGCGAGGCGCGCCGGTCGGGAGGTGGCGATCATGGCCGATCTGCAGGGCCCAAAGATCCGGGTCGGAAAATTTGCCGAGGGCCGCGTCATGCTGGAGTCCGGCGCCAGCTTCGTACTCGACGCGGGCCGCACCGAACTCGGCGATGTGCACGCTGTCGGACTGGACTACAAGTCGCTGCCGCGCGAAGTCAAGGCGGGCGACGTGCTGCTGCTCAACGACGGCCTGATTGTGATCACGGTCGATATGGTCAAGGGCGAGGCTATCCACACCACGGTCAAGCTCGGTGGCGAATTGTCCAACAACAAGGGCATCAACAAGCTCGGGGGCGGCCTCACGGCGCCGGCGCTGACGGCCAAGGATATGGAGGACATCCAGACCGCGATGCGGTTCAAGGCCGACTATGTGGCGGTGAGTTTTCCGAAGAACGCGACCGACATGGAGATGGCGCGCCAACTCTGTACCGTGGCCTGTGCCGACCACCACCATCGGCCCGGACTGATCGCCAAGATCGAGCGCGCCGAGGCGATTCCCAAACTGCTCGAGATCCTGCTTGCCAGCGACGGCATCATGGTCGCGCGCGGCGACCTCGCGGTCGAGGTTGGCAATGCCGCGGTGCCTGCGCTGCAAAAACGCATGATCAAGCTCGCGCGCGAGCATGACAAGGTGGTCATCACCGCGACCCAGATGATGGAGTCGATGATCGGCAACCCGGTACCTACCCGCGCCGAGGTCAGCGATGTGGCCAACGCGGTGCTGGACGGCACCGACGCCGTCATGCTGTCTGCCGAAACGGCGGTCGGAAAATACCCGCTCGAGACGGTGGTGGAAATGGCGAAGATCTGCCATGCAGCCGAATCGCACGAGGTCGTCAAGCTTGACGCCGACTTCATGGGAAAGACCTTTGAGCGCATCGACCAGTCGATCGCGATGGGCGCTTTGTTCACCGCCTACCATCTGGGTGCCAAGGCGATCGTTGCGATGACCGACAGCGGGTCTACCGCGCTTTGGATGAGCCGCCACCTGATTCAGATCCCGATCTATGCACTCACGCCACGGGTCGATACCCAGCGCAAGCTCGCGCTGTACCGCAACGTGCGACCGCTCCTGATGGACGCCAGCGGAGACCGCGACACCGCGCTGATGCAGGCCGAGGGCCATCTGAAGAAGCGCGGCATTGTGCAAGGCGGTGACGTCTACGCCATCACCTGCGGCGAGCCGATGGGTGCGCCCGGTGGTACCAATATGCTCAAGATCTGCCAAGTCGCCTAGACGGCGGCCCGGTTGCCTGCCAGCGTGCACTGGATGCGGAGTCTTTTCAGAGCGCCGGTTCGCTCGATTGCACTGCTATGGGGCCTGGTGGTGTTCATGCCGGTGGGGCTGAACTACCTGTGCTATTTCGCTCTGCTGCTGGCTCTGCTGCTCTCGCCTGGGAGGACGCTGCGCCTGCGCCGGGTGCGCGCACACCTGCTGTTCTGGCCGATGGCGCTGTTCCTGCTCTGGACGCTGGTCGTGCTGGCGTTGCAACCCGACTGGTATCCCGAGACGCCGACCAATCTCTGGCACGGTGGGCGCATCGCGCTGACCCTGGCAATGGCAATCGCGCTGGGGGAAGAAGAGGCCCGTTGGGCCATGCGCGGCTTTGTGGCCGCAGCCGCGTTCAGCGTCCTGGTGGTCGCGGTCAACGCCGCCGTCGGGTTGCCGCAGTGGTCGGTGTGGAACAACCTGATCCATTACGGCGGCAACAAGACGGTTTCGAACACCATTTTGATGGCGCTGCTTGCCGGGTCGGCGTTGGTGCTGGCTCTGGCGCGCGGCGGGCTTGTGCGCATAGCGGCAATTGGCGTCACCCTGGCGGTGCTGGCGGTGCTGGTGTTCGCCCTGCCCAACCGCACCGCGCTGCTGGCCGTTCTTGGTGCCGGGCTGGTAGCAGGGGTTCACCAGTTGCGCCGCGCCAGGCTTTCCCTGCTGGCGTTTGTCGCCGCCGCCATGCTGGCCTCGGCGGCCTTCGTCACCATGGTTCCGGCGGTTCAAAGCCGGCTGGCGCTGGGGTTTTCGGAAATCCGCGAGGCTAATAGCGGTGAGGTCAACCGCGACAGTTGGAACATCCGCGTCCAACTGGTGCGCCACACCGCCGCGATGATCGCCGAGCGGCCCTGGATGGGCTGGGGCATTGGCGCCTGGAACGCGCAGTGGAGGAGCCGGGTGCCCCCGTCCATCGCCGACCTGAATATGCCGCATGACGACCTGCTGTGGATGGGCGCGCAGGCCGGCGTGCCGGGCGCGCTGAGCTGGCTGGCGATCATGCTGGCCGCGTGCCTGGCGGGCTGGCGCCGCCAGGATATGGCCGGGCGGATGGCTTTTGTCGCGGCGCTAACGCTGCTGTTTAGCGCGCTGGTCAACTCCGCCACCCGAGACGCCACCATAGGGCTGAGCCTGCTGTGGGTCGTCGGCCTGTACCTCCGGCTGTCGGCCGAGCCTGGATTCGAGCCCTCGCAACTGCGTCTGCGCCACGCGCAGGGCTGAGGCCGGTTGCGCATTCTGACCCCGCATGCCAGCGCAACCCCAGTCCTTCTCCCTAGACGCCGACCCCGAGGTCATCGTCTTCAACCTGAAGCGGCGCTACACCGGCGTTTCGGCTACCGTGAACGCGCTGGTTCCGCTGCAACTACAGCAATGGCGGATCGGCTACTGCGGCAACCCGCTTTCCAATGGCCTGCCCGGGATGACGCTGGCGCAGGCGATCCGGATTTCGCTGCGGCCGCCGGCCAACCGTCCATTTCGCATCTGGCATGTCCGGCGCGATCACGAAATGATGGCGGCGCTGTTCGCCCGCGATGTGCTGCGTCTGCCGATTCGGCTGGTGTTTACCTCGGCCGCGCAGCACTTGCACGGCGCGTTCCCGCGCTGGCTGATTTCCAAAATGGACGCGGTGATTGCGACCACCGATCTGGCCGCGTCATTCGTTCCCAACACCACCGCGGTGGTTGCACATGGCATCGATCTGGAGCGTTTTTCCGTCAGTGCTGACAAGTCGCTGGCTTGGGCCGACAGTGGGCTGCCCGGCCAATTCGGCATTGGTGTGTTCGGCCGCGTGCGGCCCGACAAAGGGTCTGACCTGTTTGTCGACGCGATGTTGCAGGTGCTGCCGCGGTTGCCCGGTGTCTGCGCCGTGATTGCCGGTCTGGCGCAGCCGAAGCATCGGGCGTTTGAGCAGGCGCTGCGCGACAAGGTAGCGCGTGCGGGACTTTCTGCGCGCATCGTCTTTCTTGGCGAGGTGCCGGCCGCAGAGGTCCACCGGTGGTACCAGCGCTGCCTATTGTGCGTTGCCTGCCCGCGTTACGAACCTTTTGGCCTCACGCCATTCGAGGCTGCGGCAACCGGCTGCGCGCTGGTTTGCTCGCGCACCGGCGCCTTTGAGCAACTGGTTCAGCCGGGTGTCAACGGCGACCTGGTCCCCGTGGGCGACGCCTCCGCGCTGGCGCAGGCGGTATTGGGCGTGATGTCCGACATCGATGCCGCGGTGCAGATGGGGCGGCGCGCCCGCGCCGCCGTCGTCGAGCGCTTCAGCCTGCAAGCCGAAGCCGCAGGCATATCGCGGGTGTACCAAAGCCTGTTCGATGCGGGCTGAACTGAACTGGCGCGAGCGCAGCGCGCTTGCCATCTATTCGGCGCTGGCCTGGCTGATGCAGCCCTGGCTGCTGCGCAGGCTGGCGCGACGCGCGCGCACCGAGCCCGCCTACGCGATCTCGGTGGGGGAACGATTTGGCCGCTACAGCGACGCGCCTAGCGCGGGCTGGTTGTGGCTGCACGCCGTTTCGCTGGGGGAGACGCGCGCCGCAGCGCTGCTGCTGGCCCAGCTGCGTCAGCAGCAGCCCGGGCTCAGGCTGCTGCTGACGCACGGTACCGCCACCGGATGGACCGCCGGCCGCGAGCTGCTGGAGCAGGGGGACCGTCAGGCCTGGTTGCCATGGGACAGCCGTGGCGCCGTCGACCGCTTTCTGGCCCATTTCCGGCCGTGCGCAGGGCTGCTGGTGGAGACCGAAATCTGGCCTAACCTGGTTCAATCTTGCCTGCGCTACGGGGTCCCGCTCGTACTGGTCAACGCCCGGCTCAATCCGAAGTCCTTCGGCTCCGCGCGCCGCCTGCGCTGGCTTGCGCAGCCGGCCTACCGGGGTCTGCGCTGCGTCTTTGCCCAAAGTGAGGCTGACGCCGTGAACCTGCGTGCCTTAGGTGCCAGGGTCGGCGGCGTCTTTGGCAACATCAAGTTCGACGCCGAACCCGACGTGCAGCAGCTGGCCAGGGGGCTGGCATGGCGTTCCGCGATGCCCAAGCCGGTGCTGATGCTGGCGAGTTCCCGCGACGGCGAAGAGGCCGCGCTGCTGGCGGCCGTGGTGGCGCTCGCGCAAGCTCCTGGAACGCCAGGCTGGCCCGCGTCGCTGCCGTTCCAACTGCTGCTGGTGCCGCGCCACCCGCAACGCGTCGACGCCGTCGCGGCACTTTTCGAGCAGGCCGGGTTCACGGTGTCCAGGCGCAGCCAGTGGACATCCCAGACGCAGCCCGCCGACCTGTGGCTGGGTGACACCATGGGTGAACTCGCGCTGTATTACGCGATGAGCCAGATTGCGCTGCTCGGCGGCAGCTTTGAAGCCCTGGGCGGCCAGAATCTGATCGAGGCTGCCGCCTGCGCCTGCCCCGTACTGATGGGCCCGCATACCTTTAACTTTTCCGAAGCCGCGCAGTTGGCGCTGGACGCAGGGGCCGCCAGGCGGGCGGACGATATGGCTGCCGCGCTGGCCCAGGCGCTGCGCTGGATGGCGCAAACTGAAGCGCTCGCGCAGGCGCGACTCGCCTGCGTGCAGTTTGCTGGCGCGCACCGCGGCGCTTCGCAAAGAACGGCCGCCGCGGTCCTCAGTACACTGGCGCAGCACCGGGCGGGCGCGATTTGAAGCGCCGGTGTACCCAGTAGTACTGGTCGGGCATGGCGTCAATGTAGTGTTCTAGCCGCTGGTTCATCAGCGCCGCATCGGCGACCGGGTCGGCGCCGGGAAAGTCGCGCCACGCCGGCAGAATTTCGACCGCGTAGCCTTCGGGCGTCATGCGCGTGAGCACCGGAACCACCTTGGCCCGACCGAGCTTGGAAAAACGCGACAGCGAGGTCAGCGTGGCGGCGGGTACGCCATAAAACGGAACGAAGACCGACTCCTGCGGGCCGAAATTCATATCGGGCAGCAGGTACAGCGCCTGCCCGCTGCGCACCATCGAGACGATCGCCCGGGTGCCGGCGCGGCGCTCAAAGATTCGACTGCGGCCGAACCGGCTGCGGCCCTGCTGACTCCACCGATCGACCACCTTGTTGCGTTGTGGCGTGTAGATGGTGGCGAAGCTGCGGTCCAGTTGCTGCGTGAGTGCCGTCCAGCCGGCGTCGAGGCCGACAAAATGCGGCGCGAACAGGATCACCGGGTCGGTGCCCGCGAGTTCGTCCACGGCACCGGCCACGCGAAGGCGATCAAGGGTCTTCCCCGGATCCCCGTGCCATAGCCAGCTCCTGTCAATCCAGGCCTGGGCGAAATGGACAAAGGCGCTGCGCACCAAGGCGCCCCGCCGCGCGACGCCCTGACCCGGAAAACACAGTCGCAGGTTGGTGTCGACCACGCGCCGGCGCGAAACGGCAAACAGGTACAGCAGCCAGCCCAGCACGGCGCCGATGCTGCGGACCCATGTCAGGGGCAGGCGCGCGATTGCGCGCATGAAGACAATCCCCAAGCGCGCCAGCGCTTCGTTCATCGTGGCAGTCCTGCAGGGTCGGCACGGTCCGTCATTTGGCCGCGAGTATCGCACCTGGGCGATGGCGCATAGAGGAAAATCAATCCAACCGACAGGAACGCATGCCAACGCCATTTCCCGAACCCAGTGCGCCGCCGGCCACGCCATCGCCGATGGAATCGACCCGGCTGTCGGCTTTCGCTCGCCGCTTCGGCTCGTCCTTTTGGCTGCTCGGCCTGCTGGCGCTCTGGCTGCTGGTGACGCTGGGACTGCGCCCGCTGATGGTGCCCGACGAGGGTCGGTACGCCGGGATCGCGCGCGACATGGTGTCCGGCGACTGGCTGGTGCCCCGGCTCAACGGACTGCCGTTTTTCCACAAGCCACCGCTTTTTTACTGGATCGACATGGCTGCGATGCAGCTCTTGGGCGCCAACGCCTTTTCTGCCCGTATCGCGCCGATGGTGGGTGCGTGGCTGATGGGCGCGAGCCTGCTGCTGGCGCTGCGACCGTGGCACGGCCACCGCGTGGCGCTGATGGCGTTGGGCCTGCTGGCGACTTGCCCCTTCTACTTCGTGGGCGCCCAGTACGCCAACCACGATATGCTGGTGGCGGGCCTGATCACCGTGGCCGTGTTTGCATTTGCGCACGGCGTTGAGTCGACGCGCCGGGTGCACCTCGGTTGGGTGGTGCTCGGATGGGCCGCCTGCGCGCTGGCGACGCTGTCCAAGGGTCTGGTCGGCATTGTGCTACCCGCGCTCGTCATCGGGCCCTGGCTGCTCGCGCGGGGGCGCTTTCGTCAGATGCGCGGCGTGCTGCATCCGCTGGGGTTGCTGGTGTTCGTCGCGCTCGCCGCGCCCTGGTTTGTGGCGATGCAATTGCGTTTCTCCGGCTTCTTCGACTATTTTTTCGTCGAGCAGCATTTCCGCCGGTTTGCGCAGACGAATTTCAACAACCAGCACCCGTTTTGGTTCTTTCTCGTCGCCATGCCGGCATTGACGCTGCCGTGGAGCCTGTGGCTACCGCAGGCGCTACGCCGCGCGTGGGTGGCGCGCGATGAGCGCAGCCTGTTCTACCTCTGGTGGATTGTTGCCGTCGTCGGCTTCTTCTCGCTGCCAAGCTCCAAGTTGGTGGGCTATGTGCTGCCCGCTACCGCGCCCTTGTGCGCGCTGTTGGCGCTCGCCATCGGCGCCGGTCGTGAGCGGGTCTGGCTGGGCGTGATGGCCCTCGCCGCACCGCTGTGCGTGGCGCTGGTGGTCGCGCTGGCGTGGCGGGCGCCGAAGTCCAACTTGGGCGCTGCTACGGCCCTGGCGCAGCGCATCGGCCCGGCAGACCGGGTGGTGATGGTCGACGCGTATTTTTCCGACATCCCTTTTTACGCCGGTCTGCGCGAACCGGTGCTCGTCGCCAGCGATTGGGACGACCCGGCGCTGCCAGCGCGCGACAACTGGCGCAAAGAGCTGTTCGACGCGGCCCGCTTCGACCCGCCGCGCGGCGCCGTGTTGCTGCGACCGCGCGACCGGCTCGATGCGCTGCTGTGCGATCAGGCGACCGTTTGGTTTGTGACGGGTCCGCATGCGGC
>CAISIP010000640.1 GCA_903885415.1 uncultured beta proteobacterium | reverse complement strand
GGCGTTTTGAGTCGCGCCTGATCGCCGCTGCGCTACAGGTCACCCGGGGTCGGCGTATCGAGGCGGCGAACAAGCTGGGAATAGGGCGCAACACCATCACCCGCAAGATCCAGGAACTCGATCTCGATTAGCGGGCGCAGCCCCGCCAAATGGCCGGCCCTCACGGTGCCAGTTCGACTAGCACCGGTGCATGGTCGCTGGGCCGCTCGTTCTTTCGCGGATCCTTGTCGATGCTGCAAGACCTGGCGGTCTTTGCCAGATCCGGGCTGAGCAAAATATGGTCGATTCGCAGGCCGCGGTTGCGGCGAAAACCGAAGCCGCGGTAGTCCCACCAGCTGTAGCTTTTGGGCGGCTGCGCGAACAACCGGTGTGCGTCGACCAGCCCCAGTGCGATCAGCGCCCGCAATGCATAGCGTTCTTCTTCGGTGCAATGGATGGTGTCTTTCAGGGTCACCGGATCCCATACATCGGCGTCGTCGAAGGTGATGTTGTAGTCCCCCATCAGCACCAGCCGGGGGTGCTGCGCCAATTCGGTGCGCACCCATTCGCGCAGCGCGCGAAGCCAGTGCAATTTGTACTCGAACTTGTCACTGCCGGGCTCTTGGCCGTTGGGAAAGTAAGCGCCGATCACCCGAACCCCATCGACCGTCGCGGTGATCACCCGTGCCAGATCGTCGGCAAAGCCCGGAATATTTCGCAGCACCTCGGTGGCCGGCGACCGGCTTAACAGCGCGACGCCGTTATAGGTCTTCTGGCCGAAATGCTGCGCCTGGTAGCCCGCACCCGCAAATTCCGCCATCGGGAACTTGTCGTCGGTCATCTTGGTTTCCTGCAGCGCCAACACGTCGACCGGATTCTTCTCAAGCCAATCCAGCACCTGCGGCAGCCGCACGCTCAGCGAGTTGACGTTCCAAGTGGCGAGTTTCATGCGCAATCGGTGCGGGTCCGCGCTAGTTCAATTTGCGGCAGTTTCCCTTGTAGCTGTACGGGTCCGAATCTTCCCATCGCACTCTGATTCCGGAATGCGGCTCGACTGTATCAGACGGGTACACCCGTTCGGCCGGGCTGCTCCTGCCCCGGTCCGACTGAATCTGCCGGCTCTCGTGCTCGGGGTTCGGGGTGTTGCTGCCGACCGAGTCGTTGTTTCGCCATTCATCGATGGCCTTGATCAGGTTGCGCACCCGTCGGGTCACGATAGGCCTCAGGAAGCGCCCCGCTACCGGCGCTGGTAGGTGACGAATGCAAAGCGCAGGCCGCTAGCGGCAATATGCGGATCCCGCGCGCTTTCAGCCCAGTCTGCGCCGAGTCGGGGCGCGAAGGTGTCACCTTCAAAATCCTGATCGATTTCGGTCACCACCGCCCGGTGGGCCAGGGCGCTGGCCTGCGCGTAAAGTTGCCCACCGCCAATGATCCACAGCTCCTGCGGCGCAGGCTCCATCTGGGCACAGTCGGCCAGCGCCTGCTCCAGACTGGTGGCGCGGTGCGCGCCGTCGGCGCTCCAGCCTGCCTGGCGGGTGACGACCAGGTTGCTGCGACCCGGCAGCGGCCGGAACCGGGGTGGCAGCGAGTCCCAGGTCTTGCGGCCCATGATCACCGGGCAGCCAGCTGTTGTGCGCTTGAAGTGCGCCATGTCTTCGGGAAGCTGCCAGGGCAGGGTGTTATCCCGCCCAATCACGCCGTTGCGGGCGCGGGCATAGATCAGGCTGATCCGCATCGGTGGGTCGGACCGGGGCGACGCTTAGACCGCCACCGGCGCGGCGATGGCGCCATGGCAATGGTAGTCACGCACCTCAAAGTCCTCAAAAGCATATTCAAACAGCGACGCGGGTTTGCGCGCTATGTGCAGGCTGGGAAAAGGGTAGGGCGCTCGGCTGAGCTGAAGCGCTACTTGCTCGGTGTGGTTGCTGTAGAGGTGGCAGTCGCCGCCGGTCCAGATGAAGTCGCCGACCGCCAGGTCGCATTGCTGCGCGACCATGTGCGTGAGCAGCGCGTAGCTAGCGATGTTGAAAGGAACGCCCAGAAAGATGTCGGCGCTGCGCTGGTACAGCTGGCAGCTCAGCCGGGGCCGCTCGCCGGCCACCGGGGACGCAGCGACATAGAACTGGAACAGCGCGTGGCAGGGCATCAGCGCCATCTTGTCGAGTTCCGCCACATTCCAGGCGCTGACGATCATGCGCCGCGAATCGGGGTTGGTTTTGAGTGTTGTGAGAAGCTCGGAAATCTGGTCGATGTGGCCACCATCCGGAGTGGGCCAGCTGCGCCACTGCACGCCATAGACCGGTCCCAGTTCGCCGTCGGGGCCGGCCCATTCGTCCCATATGCTGACGCCGCGCTGCTTGAGCCAGTTCGCGTTCGACGAACCGCTCAGGAACCACAGCAGTTCCTGAATGATCGAGCGCAGGTGCACCTTCTTGGTCGTCACCAGCGGGAAACCGATGCCCAGGTCAAAGCGCATTTGGTAGCCGAAGACGCTACGGGTACCGGTGCCGGTTCGGTCGCTCTTGGAGACGCCGTTTGTGGCCACATGGCGCATGAAATCTTCGTACTGGGAACTGGGTCTTTGTGTCATCGGCAAGCTTGCTATGGCCAGACGACAGTATAGGCAGCGCTGACGGCTGTGGGCTTTTGCACGCGAAGGCGTCGGGCAAAGGCGACAGCGCTGCGCGACCGGCTCACACCGCCAACTTGTGCACAGCCTCGGGCGCCCCGCCAGGGCGGCGCACGATACAGTGCAACGCATGTCGGTGCCCGGGCGATCACCCCGGGCGAAATCGTACCAGTGGATTTCAACGTGGTACTACCGACGCCACCGCCTCTTGGCCTGGCAGCGTCAACCGGCCATGCCGCCCGCGCTGAGTTGCAGTATCCGGTCGGCGCGCGCCGCGCTCGCCTGCGAGTGCGTCACGAGTACCAGCGATGCGCCCTGCGCCCGGGTTTGCGCCAGTAGCGCGTCCATGACCATGGTGGCGGTGCGGGCGTCCAGATTGCCGGTGGGCTCGTCGGCCAG
>CAISIP010000639.1 GCA_903885415.1 uncultured beta proteobacterium | reverse complement strand
CGTGCGCCGAAAAGGCCCCGCGTGTAGGGGTGCGCCATCCGCGCGAATATGCCCGCCGTGGGGCCGCTCTCGACCACGCTGCCGCCATACATGACGAGCATGCGCGCCGCCTGTTGCGCTATCACGCCCAGGTCGTGCGATATCAGCAGCAGTGCCATCGAACGCTCGCGCACCAGTTCGTCGATCAGCTCCAGAATCTGCCGCTGGATGCTCACGTCCAAGGCGGTCGTCGGTTCGTCGGCAATCAGCAAGTCGGGCTCGCAGGCCAGCGCCATCGCGATCGTGATGCGCTGGCGCTGGCCGCCTGAAAACTGGTGCGGATAGGCGTCAGCGCGCCGCGCCGCGTCGGCAATGCCAACCCGTTCGAGCAAGGCAATGCTGCGCGCGCGGGCCGCTGCACGCCCCATGCCGCGGTGCAGCCGCAGCGGCTCGCCCACCTGCTCGCAAATGCTGTGCAGCGGGTTCAGCGCCGTCATTGGTTCCTGGAAGACCATGGCGATGCGATTGCCGCGCAGTTGGCACCACGCGCCGTCGCTTTTGCCGACCAGTTCTTCCCCGTCGAACCGGATGCTTCCGCTGACCTCGGCGTTCTCCGGCAGCAGCCCCATCAGCGCCATCGCGCTGATCGACTTGCCGCAACCCGACTCGCCGACCAGTCCCAGGGTCTCGCCGCGCTGCAGCGAAAAGTCCAAGCCCCGTACCGCCTCCACCGGCCCGCGCTGGGTTGGCAGCCACACCCGCAGCTGGGAGACTTCCAGCAGTGCCATCGATGCGGGTCTAGCGCTTGCGCGCCAGTCGCGGGTCGCCCAGATCGCGCAGACCGTCGCCCAGCAGGTTCAGGCCGAGCACCGCCATGGCGATCGCCAGCCCAGGAAAGACTGCGAGCAGCGGAGCCTGATACAGCAGCGTCTGCGCTTCGGCCAGCATGCGACCCCAGGACGGCTGTGGGGGCTGCGTCCCGAGTCCCAGATAGGACAGCGCGGCCTCGGCCAGGATGGCGACTGCGAAGCGGATGGTGACTTGTACGGTCAACGCCGACTGCAGGTTGGGCAGCACATGGTCCAGGCTAATGCGCCAGGGGCCATTGCCGCAGGCACGCGCGGCCAGCACGAACTCGCGCTCCCACAGCGCGTTGGCCGAGGCGCGGGTGATGCGGGCAAAGGTCGGTATATTGAAGACGCCGATGGCGATGATCGAGTTCACGATACCAGCGCCGAAGACGGCGGTCAGCATGATGGCCGACAGGATCGCCGGGAATGCAAAGGTGAAGTCCGATAGCCGCATGATCAGCTCCTCTACCCAGCCCCTGCGCGCGGCGGCGACCAGGCCCAGCGCGGTTCCTGCGAGCAAGCCGATGCCGACCGCGATGATTCCGACCGTGATCGAATTGCGCGCGCCCACCAGCAGCAGCGATACGATGTCTCGCCCAAAAGGGTCGGTACCCAGCCAGTGGCTCGACGAGGGTGGTTGCAGCTTGGCCCCCATGTCGATCTCGTAGGGCGACCAGGGTGTCCAGACCAGCGACAGCAGGGCGCACGACAGCAGCAGCGATGTCAGTACCGCGCCGATTGCAAAACTGCGGTGCGAAAACGCGCGGCGCAGCCATGGCACCGGCGCTTGGCCGATAGCGGGCGCTGCACGCAGGCCCGCCGCGCTCCTCATATGTCGCTCGCCTTGACCCGCGGGTCGATCACCGCATAGAGCAGGTCAACGATGAAGTTGAGCACCACCACCATGGTCGCCAGCAGCATGACGCAGTTGCGAACGACGATCAGATCGCGGTTGGAGATCGACTGGAAGATCAGCCGTCCCAGGCCGGGCAGGTAGAACACGTTCTCGACCACGATCGTTCCGGCGAGCAGTTCGGCCG
>CAISIP010000638.1 GCA_903885415.1 uncultured beta proteobacterium | reverse complement strand
TCCTGCTCCTGCTCATGCTCGACGTGCCAATCGCGTTCGCATTGCTTGGCGGATCGATGGTCGCCATGTATTTGTCTTCGGAGAACTTGATGCCGGCGGCTCAGAGCATGATCGCGACCGTCGACTCGTTCGCGCTTTTGGCAATTCCACTGTTCATCGCAGCGGGCGACCTCATGAATCGCGGTGGAATCACATCGCGGCTTGTCGATCTCGCGCATGCACTGGTGGGCCATTTTCGCGGTGCGCTCGCCCAGACAGGCGTGGTCGCAGCAACACTCTTCGGTGGTGTTTCGGGTTCCGCCGTCGCAGACACTGCGGCAGTCGGATCTGCATTGATTCCTCCGATGATCAAGCAGGGCTACAGCCCCGCCTTCTCGGCGGCACTGATCGCGACCTCGGGCACTCTGGGCATGCTGATGCCAACGAGCATCACACTCGTCATCTTTGCGCTCACCGCGAACCTCTCCATTGCGAAGCTGCTGGTGGCAGGCCTCATCCCGGGGTTGATCACGGCCCTCATGCTTTGCATCTATTGCTATTTCTACGCAGGAAGCAAAGGAATCGAGTTCACCGACCGCTTCTCCCTTCCGAAGGTGGTTCGTGCCTTGGGCAGGGCGGTGATTCCTGGCATCACTCCGGGCATCATCGTCACCGGAATCGTAGGTGGCGTCTTCACGCCCACAGAAGCCGGCGCGATCGCAGTGGTATATGCGGCCTTCATTGGCGCCTTTGTCTACCGCGAACTGGACTGGAAGGGATTGCGGGCTGCGGCAGTCCACACCAGCGTCATTACCGGCCTGGTGATGTTTCTCATCTTTACGTCGTTCGCATTCAGCTGGGTGATCACGCTGGAACGCGTTCCCGAGGCGTTCTCGTCGTATCTTCTGGGCAGCACGAACAGCCCACTGGTCGTGTTCCTGCTGATGAACCTCTTTCTGTTGGCTATCGGGACGTTCCTCGATCCGACGCCAACCATCCTCATCACAGTGCCGATCTTCCTGCCCATCGCCATTCAGTACGGCATCGACCCGGTGCACTTCGCCATCGTCTTCACCATCAACATGGCGATCGCACAAGTGTCGCCTCCGGCGGGGACGGTGCTGTTCACTGCCTGCGGACTGGCCCGCGTGTCGATGTCGCAGGTGACGCCGCCTCTGATCCCCCTGATGGGCGTCTTGCTGCTAAGCCTGGTGACGTTCGTATTCATGCCTTCGCTCGTTCTCTTGCTTCCAAATTTCTTTTTCAAATAAATAGAGACCTGCGCTTGGAATTTTTAGTCGGAATTACATGGAGAGTGCACGGATGAAAGTTGCGTTGCTCGAGGCGAGCCATTGGCACGTCCCGCTCTATCTCGATGCGCTGCAAGCGCCTGGCATCGAGGTCGTTGCGGTTTCCGATGCGGAGAACGTCAAAGGCCCGGAAGTCGCGGCGCGATTCGGCTGCAAGTTGTATTCGTCAACCTACGATCTGATTGAGAAAGAGAAGCTCGATTTTGCGTTCGTCTTCGGACGCCACTCCGAGATGCCGAATTTCGCCGAAGCGCTGATTGCCAAGCGCATTGCGTTCGCGCTCGAGAAACCGTGCGGCGTCAAGATGGCGCAGGTCAGCAAGCTTCGAAAGCTGACGGAGGAAGCGAACATTTATTGCGCTGTCCCGTTCATTTTCCGGATCAGCGACCTGCTCGCTGCACTGGAGGGTGCCGAGCAGAAGATCCCGTCGGACTACAACTACATGTCGTTCCGCTTCATCGTCGGACCACCTGGACGATATCAAGCGGCAGGGGCGGGCTGGGCTTTGGATCCCGAGTTTGCTGGGGGTGGATCCACGATCAACGTCGCCACGCACTTCATCGACCTATTCAGGTTCCTAACCGGAAAGGCAGTCACTCGAGTCTCCGCAAAGATGCATAACAGAACGCACCGTGGCGCTGTCGAGGATTATTCATTGCTCACCATGGAAACCGAGGACGGTGTAATGGGTTTGGTGGAGACGGGGTACAGCTTCCCGAGTACGGCTGACGAGCAGCGGGAGTTCTCATTCACGCTCGCTTCCGACAGCGTATACGCGAAGTCCGGTCTGGACCGGATCGAGATTCGCGACCGCAACAACCTGGCAGCCGGCACACAAAGCCTTCGTTTGCGACTGGAAACCGACATCTACTATCCTCTGTTCGTCCAGCGCGTACTGGCTGAGTGCCGCTCCGGCGCAAAGCCAGTGGCGTCCTTACGCGATGCCGAGGCCATGATGCAGGTGATGGATGCGGCCTACGCTTCCGCTCGGCAAGGGGGAGCGCCGCAAGTCCTTGGGCCGATTCCCCAGTGACGATGAAGGCGATACCGGAAAGCAGAGCTGCCTTTGGGATCAATACCTACTCGTTCACGCGCGACCTCCATGCACGTGACTGTCTTCAACAGCTCGCCAATGTGGGGTATCGACGATTCGAGGTGATGCTGATTCCGGGGCACTTCTGGCCCACGCTCGACGGCGTGGCGGGGCGGCGTGAGATCGAATCCTTGGTAGTTCACAACGATCTGGAGATCTTGACTCTCAATCAACCCAATCTTGACGTCAACCTTGCCTCACCGGTGCCCGAAATGCGCC
>CAISIP010000637.1 GCA_903885415.1 uncultured beta proteobacterium | reverse complement strand
GGCATGGCCCGACGGCAGTTCGCCTGAAACGCCCGATGACCCGATACTGACACGCTGCTATTCTCTGTCCGACCGGCCTGACCCTGCCCATTACCGGGTCACCATCAAACGCGTCGATGCCCCTGCGGGGCGACCTGATGCGCCCGGGGGTCGAGCCTCCGGTCATTTCCACGCGCGCGTGCAGGTCGGGGACACACTGCAGGCCAAGGCACCAGCCGGTCAATTCTGCATCGACGCTGACCCCGCGATACCGGTTGTCCTGATCGCAGGCGGCATCGGTATCACGCCCCTGCTGAGCATGCTGCTGTGGTGTCTGAACGAGCAACCCGGTCGCCAGCTTCACCTGTACTACGGCGTGCGCGACAGTACCGTACACGCTTTCAAGCAGCCCCTGGAGCAATTAGCGCTAGCGCATCCCGAATTCAACCTGCACATTGTGTACAGCCGCCCGGCGCCGGGCGATGCAGCCGGACTCGACTTTCGGCACCGAGGCCATGTCGACCTGGACCTTGTGCGCACCACCCTGCCGCACGGGAGGCACCATTTCTATGTCTGTGGGCCGGCAGCCATGATGAGCAGTTTGGTGCCTGCGCTGGCGCGCTGGGGTGTCGCGCCACAGGACATCCGAAGCGAGGCCTTTGGGCCTGCATCGCTGGCATCGGCAGGCCCTCCGGTGGGCGCCCATTCTGAGCCGCCAGAGCGCTTCGAATTGCAGTTCAAGCGCTCTGGGCGCACCTTGGTCTGGGGTGAGCACGACGAGAGTCTGCTTGACTTCGCGCTTCGCCATGGTGTCGCGATGGACTCAGGATGCCGGGCGGGAAGCTGCGGCAGTTGCGAAACGCGGCTCTTGAGCGGTGCGGTGCGCTATGCCATGCCGCCCGAACACGAACCGGCACCTGGCTACTGTTTGCCCTGCGTCAGCCGTCCGGCTTGCGCACTGGTTCTGCAAGCCTGAGAGCCATGCAGGCCCGCCTGATACGCCACGAGGTACTTCCCTTCCTGCTGGCTATGGCGGCGCTGGTCGCGGCGGCCTTGATCTGCGACGCGCTGTTGCATGTCTTGCACGCTGTATGGGTTGGGCGTTATCTAGGCATCGCCGGAACACTGCTCATTCTGGTCTCCTTCGGCTACTCGATGCGCAAGCGAAAACTGATCAGCACCGGGCAGCCGTCGCAGTGGCTGCGCTGGCATGAACGCCTGGCCTGGCTGGGTTCGCTGCTGGTGCTGGTCCACGCGGGCATCCACTTCAATGCAATTTTGGGTTGGTTAGCGGTGGTGGCGATGCTGGTCAACGTGGGCAGCGGTTTGACCGGAAAGTTTCTGCTCGGCCGCGCCCGGCGCCGGCTGGACGCGACTCGCGAACGGCTCAGCGGACAGGGGGTCAGCGACAAGGAACTCGAAGACCGCATGTACTGGGATAGTCTGACCTTCGATGCGGTTCGGCACTGGCGCGCGCTGCACTTCCCGATCACGCTCGCATTCTCGGTGCTGGCGCTGGGCCATGTCGCGGCCATATTCCTGTTCTGGCCTTGGAAATGAAGAAGAACGGGTTGCTGGTCGTGATCGCGCTGAATCTGCTGGCACTGGCTGCGCTCGCCTTCGTCTATCCGCAGCCCATGCTCAGCCCAGGGCCGCTGCTCGCATCCCACACCTCGCTGAACACCGACTGCTTCGCCTGCCATGCGCCTGGGCGCGGCATCGCCGCGCAGCGCTGCATCGCGTGCCACGCACTGGCAGACATCGGATTGCGCACGACCACTGGAACTGGCATCATCCGGGCGCGATTGCGGCTGCCGTTTCATCAGTCCTTGGTCGCGCAAAACTGCAGCGCCTGTCACAGCGACCATGCAGGCGAGAAAGTTTCCCAAGCTAACCAAAAAGCTTTCTCGCACGCGCTGCTGCAGCCCGTCGCGCGCGAGCGCTGCGATAACTGCCACCAGGGCCCGGTCGATACGATCCATCGCCAAATCAGCGGCAACTGCCAGCAGTGTCATCTGTTGACAGGCTGGAAACCCGCCAGCTTTGCGCATGACCGATTTTTCGCGCTTGACAGCGACCACGCCGCCGCCTGCGTGACCTGCCATGCGGACAACGACTACAAGCGCTACACCTGCTACGGATGCCACGAGCATCAGCCTGAAAAGACGCGGGCGAAGCACCGCCGCGAAGGCATCCGCAATATCGACAACTGCGTTGCGTGTCACCATAGCGCGCGAGAAGGGCATGGCGAGGGGCACGAGGCCAAGGGTTCCCACAAGGATCGCCAGAAGGACTGAATCTGGCCAACTTCATCGGCCCGACTTCGGCGCTGGCTACAGCAGGATGATGTCGTACTGTTCCTGCCCCATTGCGGCCTCGCTTTGCAACGAAACCGACTTGCCGATGAAGCCGCTCAGGCTCGCCAGGTGCTGGCTTTCTTCGTCCAGCAGCAGCTCAATCACCCGCGGTGACGCGACGACCCTGAACTCACGCGGGTTGAACTGGCGCGCCTCTCGCAGGATCTCGCGAAATATGTCGTAGGCGACGCTGCGCGCGGTTTTGACGTGCCCGCGCCCCTGGCACGCCGCACAGGGCTCGCACAGCATGTGGGCCAGCGACTCCCGGGTGCGCTTGCGCGTCATCTCAACCAGCCCGAGTTGCGAAAAACCGCCGGCGGTGGTCTTGACCCGGTCACGGGCGAGCTGCTTGCGAAATTCGGCCAGCACCGCCTCCCGATGGTCCTCGCGCACCATGTCAATAAAGTCGGCGATGATGATGCCGCCAAGGTTGCGCAAGCGGAGTTGGCGTGCGATGGCCTGCGCCGCCTCCAGATTGGTCTTGAAGATGGTGTCGTCGAAGTTGCGCGCTCCCACAAAGCCGCCGGTATTCACGTCCATGGTCGTGAGCGCCTCGGTCTGGTCGACGATCAGGTAGCCACCCGACTTGAGTTCGACCCGACGGCCCAGGGCCTTGGCGATTTCCTCGTCGACGCCGAACAGATCAAAGATCGGTCGCTCGCCTTTGTAATGCTGCAGCTTGTCGCTGGCCGGCGGCATGAACTCGCGCCCGAAAGCCTGTAGCGCTTCAAATTGCTCGTGCGAGTCGACACGAATCGACTGGGTGGTCTCGCTGCTGAGATCGCGCAGCACCCGCTGCATCAGGCTCAGATCCTGATGCAACAGCGAAAGTGGCGGCATCTTCAACGCAGCGCTGCGGATGCGGGCCCAGGCCCGTCGCAAGTAGGCAATGTCCTGCGCAAGCTCGGCATCGTGGGCGTCTTCGCCGTTGGTGCGCAGTATGAAGCCGCCGCCCTCGGGCTGTGTCAGCGCCTGCAGTCGCGCGCGCAGTTCATCGCGCTGCTGCACCGCAATTTTCTGCGAAACGCCCACATGATCGTCCTGCGGCAAGAAAACCAGAAGCCGCCCGGCGATGCTGATTTGCGTCGACAACCTGGCGCCCTTGCTGCCAATCGGATCCTTGATCACCTGCACCGTCAGCGACTGCCCCTCGAATACCTGCTTCTCAATCGGCAGCGGCGGCTGCGCCGCGCGCACTGCCGCCGGCGGCTCGCCCTCGGGCTGTCGCTGCCAGACGTCGGCCACGTGCAGGAAGGCAGCGCGGTCAAGCCCTATGTCGATGAAGGCCGACTGCATACCCGGAAGCACCCGGGCGACCTTGCCGAGGTAGACATTGCCGACCAACCCGCGCTCGAGCGCGCGTTCGACATGCAACTCCTGAACCACGCCATTCTCGACCAGCGCCACCCGGGTTTCCTGCGGCGACCAGTTGAT
>CAISIP010000636.1 GCA_903885415.1 uncultured beta proteobacterium | reverse complement strand
GCGCGCATAGCCGTCGATGTCGCACAGCGCTGAGCCCGCCAACTGCTCGCGCAAGCCGGCGCGGCCCTGGCGCAGCGTGGCGGCGTCACGCGCCAGGCGCACCGCCGTCGCGACATAAGCGCCCTCGTCCTCGGCCACCCAGCCGGGCTGGCCCAGCGTGCGCAGCAGGCTCGCGCCCAAGCGCGACGCGGCATGCCCCCCTGCCAGCGTGACCACCGGCACCCCCATCCACAAGGCCTGCAGCGTGGACACGCTGCCATTGAACGGCGTCGGATCGAGCGCGATGTCGATCTCGCCGTGGGCCTGCGCCAGCCCGGCCGGCCCGCTGTGCCCGTACATCGTCAAACGCTCGGCCGCGATGCCCTGGGCCTCGAAGCGCGCCTTGAACCCCGACTGCACCGCGCCGTCGCCCAGAGACGACGCGCTGAGCATGAGCTGAGAGCCCGGCACGGCGCGGAGCACCCGCGCCCACAGCGCAACGCAGCGCGGTGTCAGCTGGATCGCCTCGTTGAACGAGCCGAACACCACCGCCGCCCTGGCATGGCGCGGCGGCGGCAAGCCCTGGTCCCGGTCCGGCGCCCAGACCAGCAGGCTGCCCGGCAACTGGGCAATGCCTTCGCAAAACAGCGGCGCATGCTCGGCCGGGCTGAGCACCTCGTCGCCGACCCACCAATCGATCGATGCCAGTCCGGTCGAATGCGGGTGGCCCAGAAAACTCAGCTGCACCGGCGCGGCGCGGCGCGCAAACAGCCCGAGCCGGTTGCCGGGATGGTGGCCTGCCAGGTCGATCAGCAGGTCGACGCCATCGGTGACGATCAGCCGCTGCAAACCGACGTCGTCCAGCGCGGTGACGTCCCACCATCGGTCGGCACAGGCTTGCAGCATCTGGCTTGAGCCCAGGCCGCCTTGGTAGACGATCAGCTCGAACTCGCTGCGGTCGATCCGCGCCAGCCAGGGCAGCAGCAAGGGCTGGATCGCCGGCGGCAGCCCGACAGCCATCAGGCCGACGCGCAAGCGCCGACCGACGCTGCGCGGGTTCTCGAACCGCGTCAGCGGCAGCGCTGCGGCCTCCAGCGGTGCGCACAAGCTGCGGTGCAGCGCGCTCAGCCCGGCCGCTGCCAGATCGCCAGCGTGCAGCGCGCTCAGCGCCAGGCTTGACGCCAACGCGCTGGCCACCGTGCAGGCCATCGCGCTGGCCTGCAACTGGGCAGGCCCGGACGCCAACGCCGGCCTGGCGCGCAGCTCGTCGTGCGCTGCCAAGGCCTGCTGCAACGTCGCGAACTGCCCCTGCGCATCGCCCATGCGGCCCTGCAACTCGGCCTCGAGCAGGCGCAGCGCGGGCAGCGCAGCGGCCAGGCCTTGCGTGGGTTGCAGGTTCGCACGGCCATCGCGGGCCCCCTCGCCCGCTGCCGCTTCGGTCGCTGCCAGGTCTTGCCAATGAGCCATACCCAGCGCTTGCCATCGCGCCAGCAAGCCGGGGTCCAGCACCAGCGTCTGGCGAGCCGCGACACCCGCTTGCCAGTCCAGGTCGTCGGCCGCATAGGCCTGCGCCAGGTCCAGCCACAGCCCGGCCTGCTCAGGCGCCAGCCGAAGTCGTTGCCAAAGCAGTTCGACGTCCTGCGCTACCGACAGCGGCTTCATGGATGGACTCGATGGCTTGACGGTCTCAAAAAGATCGAT
>CAISIP010000635.1 GCA_903885415.1 uncultured beta proteobacterium | reverse complement strand
GGGAAACGACGCAAAGTCTAGGCTGGGTTTCGGTAGATTCGGAGCGCAGAAAGTACGTAAATAGTTAAAGACAAAAGACTGCCAGAACACGGAAAACATTGCGTCTGTCCAATTCCTGTCCAAGTCAGGAATTTGAAATGGCTTCTTTTCGTCTGCGGGGCTTGCGCTGGCAAGCCCGAATTCTCCGCACAGGCTCAGCCCCTGTCGTTCAGAGCTTTGTGGTGCGATTCATCGAGAGCAATCTTTGATTTGGAAAATCACATTAAACCATTCTTTAATTTGACTCGCAACGATGAAAGTAAGTTTTCATCGCACCGCCAAGTCAGAAGTGACTTGAGTCTTCCGAGCCCATCCGATAGCCCGTTGCCCGGTAGCCACGCTGCCGCTTCTCCCACATTCGCAGCAGCGCCGGGTGACCTGTGTCGACGAAGTCGATGATGCGCACATCGGTCTTGGCCGCGTGCTCGCGGAGCAACCGGCCCGCGTATTGCTGCAACGTCCCCTTCCACGAAACCGGCATGGTCAGCACCAGCACCTTGCGTCCCTGGCCGTAAGCGTTGATGACCTCGGCAGCAATCGCGTCCGTTCGGGCTTGATCAATCGCGAGGTGCCGGAATACATCCTGAATCCCTGCCGCCTGCGGCAAATCTATCCGCGAGTGCAGCATGCAGGGCGTGACCGCCAAATCGTGCGGCGCACCGATGGGTTTAGCGGCGGTGTGGCGCGTCGGCCCACATTGCATGAAAATAATTGGCTGCTGACCATCGCGACGAATCGGTGTGGCCGTCAGCCCGAGTACGTATGTGGCTTTGGCCTGCTTCAAAATCGCATCGAAGGATGCTGCGCCGACATGATGGCATTCGTCCACGATCACGTGGCCGTAGTTTTCGACCAGCGGATTCACTTCGCCCTGGCGCGACAGCGATTGCATCACCGCGATGTCGATTTTTCCTGTTGGTTTCGCCTTGCCGCCACCGATCGTGCCGACCACGCCCTTGCCAACGCCCAGGAATGATTGCAGGCGCTCTTGCCATTGTTTGAGCAGTTCGGTTCGATGCACTAGCACCAGCGTATTGACGCCACGGCGAGCAATCATCGCAGCGGCCGTCACCGTTTTGCCAAAGGCCGTCGGCGCGCACAGGACGCCCGCATCGTGATGCAGCATGGCAGCCACGGCAAGCTCTTGATCTGGCCGCAAAGTACCCGCAAACGCAGCGTCCAGTGGCAAGCCCACGTATCGCTCGTCGACCAACTCGCAGCCAATCGAATTGTCACGAAGTAGCGCCAGCGCGGCATCCAGGCAACCGCGCGGCAACGCAATGTGGTTGGGGTGGTTTTCGGCGCAGCCAATCACACGCGGTTCATCCCACACCGAAAAGCGCATCGCCTGCTTTTTGTAAAACTCAGGATTCTGGAAGGCTGCCAAACGAATCAGCCGGTTGGCCAGTGACTGCGGGAGCTGTGCCTTCTCGAAGTAGATCAAGTTGGCCAGCGTCACCGTGAGCGACTTCGGCATCGGCCCGAGCAGCTTCTTGCTAGCGGATCTGGATTTTTTCCACGGCTCTTTTTGGTCTTCCTCGTCAATAAAGGTCACATCGAGTGGGTGCGCGTTGCCCGTGGCTCGCAGGATGGTGGGCTCAATATCGTGTGCCGGCATTGGCAAGATGGAAGCCAGGAAGGCCCACTGATCTTGGTAAGGCCGCAAGTCAGCATCCACGAACACACTGCATCCGTTTTCACGCGGATGTTTCTGCAGTGGCAGTGCGATCAGATTGCCGAAGCCGCCTTTGGGCATAGCATCCTGATTGGGGAACAGCCGGTCGTAGGATTCGAGCTTGAGTTGGCGCGTGCGGGCGCAAGTGTGGCTGATGATGGCCGTACCGAGACGGCGTGCGTCCCGAGCCGACACGCTACCGGAGAAGAAAACCCAAGCGTGCGCTCCGTTGCCAGAACGTGATATCTCAAGGGCGACTGGCACCCCCAGTTCGTCACACGACTGGTAAAACGCTTTGGCATCCTCCCGCCATTGCGCCTCATCGAAATCAGCGGCAAGAAAATGGCAGGTATCGTCACTCAGGAGTGGATAGACGCCAACGGTGCGTTTGCCAGCAAGGTGCTCGTAGATGACCGTATCCGTCAGCGGGATCAGCAGACGGTTATTGCACTCTCCACACTTGATACGCGGCTTTTCGCAAACACCAGCCAGCCACTCATTGCCACAGGCAGGTGCATAGCCAGAGTTGCCGGTGGTTTTGCTTTCCCATCGGATCGGGTAGACGTCGGTGCGGCCACGAAACAACCGACGAAACAGCGCCACTTTTTCGACGGTGGAAAGACGCGATGGCGCTGGTTCTGGCTCCGGGACGGGCGGCGCATGTTCTGGCGGGGTCTCTTGATGCGGCAATCGCCATTCGATTCCGTGGCTGCCTAGCAGCGCAATCAGGCGGGCGTTCTCGCATTGCAGAGAAGCCCACTGGTCGCGTTCAATCATCGGCCCTGTACTCGGCAAGCAAGTCATCCATCTCGTCACCCACGCCAAATCCGAAGTTGTGGCAGGTGATACGCACGGTATCCAGCCTGTCCCATAACGGCTGGCGTTGCACATCGGCCAAGCTGCCGATGGTTTTTAAGGCCTGCTCGAACATCCGCACCAGCGCGTCGAAGTAGCCCTCATCCTGCAGCCCGACTTCATTGCTGAACCCCGCTGCCCGTTCGCAGTAGAACACCATCAGTTCGGCCAGACCTTCCGCTTGGTCGATCGCTTTCTTGTAGTCGGCGATGGGCTTTTTGGCTTTGGCAACAGATGTGTCCTGATTCTTGAACATGTCGGGCCACAGCCAGCGCTCGATGGTGACCTTGTACGGTTTGAGCACGTCGTCGCCAAGGCTGAGGCGGGCGCGGAGGAAGGCTTGGTTATCCTTGTTGGCCGCGTACAGGTCTTGCAGCAGTCCGAGCAAGCCAGCGCAGTCGAAGCCCAGCAGTTTGGTCTTGACGTGGTTCCAGCTGGGCGTGTTCGTCTTCGTGGCCATAGCCGCTATTCCTCTGCGATGTGTGCTTGGCTGTCGGACTCAATCTGTTTGATCACCCGATCAAAGTCACTCTCAAGCAAACGGTCGTGCGCGATGCGGTATTTCTCAAACCCGCTTTCGGCGTGTGCCTTGGCGATTTCTGTCGTCACCCTGCCTGCGTCCTGCAACGCATCCCGATCCCAAAGTTTTAGGAAGCCGCTAAGGCGCTCTTCCCGATCCGCTATTGTCATCGGTATGCGACGCATGGCTTGAAGTTCTGCCATGTCGAGATAGGCTGAGACTGGGCTTCAATTGCCGCACGAACGTATCTGCCAAGGCCATAGCCCCCCTTTGACGATACTTGTACATCGGCACTTGCAAGATAGCGTCACCAATGCCGTAGTTTGACGCTATCTCGTGATAGCCGGTGAAACAGCATGGAGCAAGAAAAAACCTGCCATGCCCAATAGACATGCGGGTTTTGAGGCGTCGTGGCACGCTGTGAAGCGGTCACATGGTGCGGCTGGCGGGGATCGAACCGACTTTGGGGTTAATCGCCTGCAAACCCGCACCAACGCTCACTTTCACGGATTCCAGTTGTTGAAAAAAGTGGGTTGAAGTGGATGACAGTGTGCCTCCATTTTTTGGGAAGCTGGCGATTCAGTTTTGACATACTCGCTTGACTTCAACCAAATTTGGTACTAAATTCAGACCTTACAACATGCAAGGATCGCTATGCTGTCCGCCGCCAACATCAAATCCATCTCCTACCTGAAAAGCCATGCAGCCCAGATTTCCGAAGACCTGGAGATGAACGGCACGCCTTTTTTCATCACCCAGAATGGCGAAGCCAGCATGGTGATTGAAAGTGTCAAGTCCTTTCAGGAAAAGGAAGCGCTCATCGCCGCCTTGAAAATCATCGCCCTGGGTGAGAAAGACCGCTTGCAAGACAAAGGCATTTCCGTTGCCGAGTCACGGGCGCAACTGGCAGCAGCTCGCCAACGCCGCAAGTAATGACCATCACCATTCTTCCCGATGCACAAGAAGACTTGCTCTCTCTTCAGGAGTACATGCTCAACAAGTGGAGCGAGACTGACTGGCTCAATGCCGAAAACGAAATATTCGACAAGCTGGCACTGGTTGACACAGGACTTTTGACTGGGGCGCCCGTCCAGGAGCTTGCCTCCGTTGGCATCTTTGAGTACCAAACCGTCTTTACGTCACACCACAAGCTGGTCTATCGGCGAATTGACAGTGGAGTTTACGTGTACGTCATTGCTTCGCACCGACAGGATTTCCCAACGCTATTAATAAGACGACTTCTGAAAATTTGACACCCCATTTACGTGACCTCGCCAGCTCAAAATGCGGTAGAGGCTCCCGCTCCAGCAGCACCCTCACAGGACAATTTGGACTGCTGCCCGCCTTATGATTGGGACTAGGGAGTTGGAGACAAAATGACACAGGTGCTCAAAGTCCGAGATTTTCGGGTTGGTCAATGCAGCCTTCAAAGCCAGGTTCAGCGTCAGTGCGCGCTGCTTCGCGACTGAGCAGTCTTTGGTACGCAGGCTGCGCCTGAGTTCGGATTTTCCTATATCTGCGCGCAGTGCTTTGGGCACGACCAGTCGGATGCAAAAGACGCTGCAGCGGTCGCGTGTGAGCCGAGGGGTTTTGATGCTCATGGGCAGTTCCTGGGTGGAACTGGATGAGCGAAGTGGATGATAGCCAAACACGAATCGGCCGGGAGGCCGCGCCGCGTCTGGGTTTCAAATAGTGGTGCGGCTGGCGGGGATCGAACCCACGACCCTTGGCTTCGGAGGCCAATACTCTATCCACTGAGCTACAGCCGCATCGGCGAAACGTCTACATTGTAGGACCTTGTATGGTCACCGCTATAATCCCGGCTGAATTTCCCAGCCCCCGCCGACAGGACAAGAAAACCATGAGTGACAACCTCCACGAAGAAGACCATACGGGCCCAATCAAGACGCCCAAGCAGTTGCTGATTACGGTCTTTCTATCATTCGTAGCGCCCGTATTCATCATCATCGGCTTGGTTTATTACGTGACCTCCGGCAATAAGCCGGCAGTGGGTGCGGCCAATGCCGATAAGGCGGTGGCGCAGCGCATCCAGAAAGCCGGGGCGGTAGAAGTCCGCGACGCCAACCGCGAAATGAAATCGGGTGAAGAGGTGTTCAAGGCCCAGTGCACGGCTTGCCACAATGCGGGCGTTGCGGGTGCGCCCAAGTTTGGCGACGCGGCTGCCTGGGCGCCGCGGATTGCCACCGGCTATCCGGCATTGCTGAATTCGGCGCTCAAGGGCAAGGGCGCGATGGCCGCACAGGGCGGCGGCAATCTGGACGATGTCGAGGTAGGCCGCGCGGTGGCGTATATGGCGAATGCGGGTGGCGGCAAGTTTGAGGAACCCAAAGCGGCGGCGCCCGCTGCGGCGGCCAGCAAGTAGCACGCGCTGCGGGCCCGCTGGCGGGCACTGCGAATGAGCCGGATCCGTTCCGGCTCTTTTGTTTCTGGCAGGGCTTGAATCGCTAGGGGCGAATCATCGTTGCCGGACTGCGGACATACCCGAAGCGCGTGGCAAGTTCGGCCACGGGGCATTGCAGCGGAACCCAGAGCCCCGCCTCGATGGCGTCAGCGGCACCGAGCATATCCTGCGTGTGGACCAGCCCGAAGCCAATTTCGGCCTCTAGGTAAACCCGCCCGACCTCGTCAACGATGCAGCGCTGGATGCGGGCCTCGCGGCCTGTGTGGCTTCGGACCGAAAAGTCTTCGGCAATACGCCAGATCCAGGGGGTCGCCTGCAACTCCACATAGACGCGCTGCGGGCCATTTTGAAAGAACCACTGGCCGCGGTCGTCAGCGTCGTAATTCCTGTGAATGAAATCGATCAGCTTTTCGTGCCGGAGCATCGAACCCTTGCTCTGCGGGTTGGGCCCTGCGAAAGGCCCGAGCGCCTGCACCCGGTCGTCGCGCATATACCAGTTGCCCCTTGCGTCCAGACCCAGCCAGCCATAGCAGTGCGGAACATTGGGCCATTTGGCGAGCGCCTGTTTGACGATGTCGTCCATGCGCGCAATTATCGCGGCATGCTGACGATGCGTTCCGGCCCAACGCCTACGCCACCCGCTCGAGCAACCAACCGCCGACCGCCGCAGGCATCGCCATCAGGTGGCCGGGGGGCAAGCCCTGCGGGAAGCCGACATGCCCGCCGGTGGCCGGCTGCCACAGCGCAACGCTCGCGGAAACCTGATCCCGGCGAGGCAGGCTCGAGGCGGGTATGAAAGGGTCGTTGCGCGCGTTCACGACCAGCGCGGGTACTGCCACCCGCGACAGGTGCGGCTTGGCCGAGGCGCTGGCCCAGTACTCCCGGGTATTCTTGAATCCATGCACCGGGGCGGTGAATACTTCGTCGAATTCGTAGAGGTCGCGCGCGGCCTGGAGCGCAACCTGGTCAAAAAGGCCAGGATGCTGGGCCAGTTTGCCAAAGGCCTTGGGCTTCATGGTAGACAGGAACATGCGGGTGTAGACCAGTCGGTTGAAGCCGCGTCCGATCGCATGGCCGCTGGCGCTCAGATCGACGGGCGCACATACGGCTGCAACCGCCGCCACCAAACTGGCAGCGGCATTTCCCATCTCGCCGGCCCAGCGCAACAAGGCGTTGCCGCCAAGCGATATGCCAACCGCCAACAGCGGGCCTGTATGTACTTGGCGAAAGCGTCTCAGGATCCAGTCGACCTCCTCGAAGTCGCCCGAATGGTAGGCCCGCGGGCCCAGATTGAGCTCGCCGCTGCAGCCGCGGAAATGCACCACCGCGTAAGCCAGGCCATGCTGCTGGCAAAAGCCCGCGAAAGCCTGCGCGTAATGGCTTGAAGACGATCCCTCCAGCCCGTGGAACAGGACCAGGAGAGGCGCGGTTGCGGGCTTCGGGCCATCTGGCAGCCGGGGCCCGCAACCCGGCTGGTCCGAAAGCAACCAGTCGATGTCGATGAAGTCGGCGTCCGGGGTGCTCCATCGTTCGCGTCGAAAGACCGGCGACGGCAGCACCCGGCGTGCAACCAGCGCGGGCCAAATCGTCTGCAGGTTGCCGCTGGGTAACCAGCGCGGGGCACGGTAGTTCACGGCCTGAGCTTAGCTTGCAGCCGGGGGCCGGGCACGGCGGTCGTCAATGCAGCACTTGCGGCATCTGTGCAATTTCTTGGATTTCAGCCTGGCTTCCGGGGCTGGCGTGGTGCGCCACCATGCGCCAGCCCTGAGCAGTCTTG
>CAISIP010000634.1 GCA_903885415.1 uncultured beta proteobacterium | reverse complement strand
CGCTCACAGGTCGAGCACCAGTTCGGCCGATCGTGCGCGCGACACGCAGACCATGATCTCGCTGGCCTGCTCGTCTTCGCCGAGTACAAAGTCGCGATGCTCCGCCTCGCCGGCGACAAGCCGGGTGCGGCACGAGCCGCAGGTCCCGCTTTCACAAGAACTGGGCACCAAATGGCCGTTGGCGCGCAGCGCGTCCAGAATGCTCTGGTTTGCCGCGACGGTGACGACAGCGCCGCTGCGCTGCAGTCGCACGCGGAAGGCGCCGTTGTCGGCTTGCGCGGGCGCTGGCACGCCGAAGCTCTCAAAGTGGACGCTGCCGCTCGGCCAGTGGCCCGACATGTCGGCTACTGCGTCCATCAGGCCGCGCGGGCCGCAACAGTACACATGCGCACCGGTTGGTTTTTCGAGCAGCGGCCAGAAGTCGAAGGCCAGCGCCGCTTCGCCGTGGTCGTGGTGCAGCCGCACCCGGCCAGCGAATTCGGGCCCGTGCAACGCGTCGATGAAAGCAGTGTGTTCGGCATCTCGGGTGCAGTACACCAGTTCGAACGGCGCCCCGCCGCGCGCCGCGAGCGCGCGCAGCATCGACAGGATCGGCGTGATGCCGATTCCCCCGGCGATGAACAGCGAGCGTGTCGCATCGGGGTCGAGTCCGAAGTTGCTGATCGGCGCGCTGGCCGCCAGGCGCTCGCCCACGCGGACCTGGTCGGCCATGGCCATGGAACCGCCGCGTCCGTTCGCTTCGCGCTTGACGGCGAGCTGGTAGCGCTGCCGGTCGGCCGGGTCGCCGCACAGCGAGTAGTTGCGCCGCAAGCCGCCCGGGAGTTGCACCGTCAGGTGCGCGCCGGGCGCGAAGGGCGCCAAAGGCAGCCCCTGCGGATGGCACAGGTCAAATGCCCAGATGTCGCGTGCAACGGCCACCTTGGCTTCGACCCGCAATTCAACAAAGCCGGGCTCCACCGGTTCGGCCCTGCCAGCGGTTTCGTAAATCACGTCAAACTCTCCATCCTCGAGCGCTAGTAAAGAAAGAAAGCGCTTGACAAACCAAGCCTAACCCTATTATCTTAGCCTTCTAAGATTATTTTTGCAAGTCGTTTTATACAGATCAAAACAGGCCGCGAAAAGCCCTATCTATCGCCGATCAGATGTTGACAAACCAAGAAAACCAACTGCTGTGCCGCGTTGAGGCAGACGCGCCGATGGGGCAACTGATGCGCCGCCACTGGACGCCGGTGTGCCTGAGCGAGGAGGTCGCCGAGCCCGACGGCGCGCCGGTCAAGGCGCGCGTCTTTGGCGAAGACCTGGTCGTCTTTCGCGACACCCTAGGCCGCCTGGGTGTCATGGACGAGTACTGTCCGCACCGGCGCGCTTCGCTGGTCTTTGGTCGCAACGAGGACTGCGGACTGCGTTGCCTCTACCACGGATGGAAGATGGACGTGCAGGGCAAGGTGGTCGAAATGGTCTCGGAACCCGCTGCCAGCGCACTGGCCGACAAGGTGCAGCACCGCGCCTTCCCGACTCAGGAGTGGGGTGGTTTTGTCTGGGCTTATATGGGTCCTGCCGACAGCAGGCCGGACTTTGTTCCGCCGCCATGGGCGCCGACGGCCGACACCCGGGTGACGATCGCCAAAGTCGTCGTTGCCTGTAACTGGGCGCAAATTCTGGAGGGGGCGATCGATTCGGCCCACAGCTCAAGCTTGCATTCGTCGGACATGGTGCCGGCGCGCGTCGGTGGCGCCGAAGCCACCGACACCGCATGGCTGCGCCCTTCCACCGACAAGGCGCCGCGCATACAGGTCGAGCGTGGCAACTATGGATTCCGCTACGCCGCGCTGCGCCGGCCCATCAGCAACGCGACGACCAACGACTATGTGCGCACCACGGTGTTCGCCGCGCCGGCGACGGCGCTCATTCCGCCCAACAACCGCTACAACGTTGCCAACGTCAACGTTCCGCAGGACGACACCAGCACCTGCTTTTATTTCATCGCATGGGGCGACGCCGATCAGACGCCCGACACCGATACCTGGCGCAAGTTCCTCGGCCAACAGGTCGGAGCGGACCTCGACGCCAGCTACCATCCGCTGCGCAATCGAGCGAACCATTTTTGGCAAGACCGCGCTGCGATGAAGGTCGGCAATTTCACCGGTATCAGCGGATTTCCGAACCAGGACATCGCGATGTGGGTCACGATGGGCGCCATCGCCGACCGAAGTCATGAGCGCCTGGGCGCAAGCGACCAGGCGGTGGTCGAGTTCCGCAAGCAGATGCTTGCAGCGGTGCGTGAGTTCCAGGCCGGGGCGCCGGCCATCGGGACCGGCGCTTCGCGGATTCCTGCTGCGATTTGCGCGTTTCAGGCGATCATTCCCAAGACGACCGACTGGCGCGCATTCCAGGCAGTCCCGGTGTGGGGCACCGACCATCCGATGCTTGAGCCTTCCTATTCAACGACCGCCCAGCGCTAAATAGCCGCAGGCCCACCACACCACCAACCAGGAGACTTTCATGCCACCACGCAGAACCATCTTGCTCAGCGCCGCCGCATGGACCGCCGTAGCGCTGACCATGAGCTCCGGCGCCATCGCGCAGGGCAGTTACCCCAACAAGCCGATCAAATTCATCGTCCCCTATTCCGCCGGTGGATTTCCCGATACCGTCGCCCGGGTGTATGCGCAGCGGCTCACCGAGCGCCTAGGCCAGTCGGTCGTGGTGGACAACAAGCCGGGCGCCAACGGCGTGGTGGCCGCGCAGGCGCTGGCTGCAGCGCCCAAGTCCGGCTACACCTTTTTGGGGACCGACGGGTCGATGTTTTCGATTAATCCGGCGATCTACAAGAACCCGGGCTACGACTATAAGAAGGACTTCATGCCGG
>CAISIP010000633.1 GCA_903885415.1 uncultured beta proteobacterium | reverse complement strand
TCGAAATCGCTGCTTCACTCAGTCACCAATTGACGCGCTGGTTCACCTCGTAGTCTGGAACGGGTTGCGCCGCCATGTCCCAAGCTGGCTCGCCGTCAGCACCCTCACCCACCTGCGCGTCACAGTCATCCCACAAGGGGGGCCCACGTGCCGGGCGGGTGCGTGGGGGCTCAGAATCTACCCCGATGTGATCGAGTATTTGCCTGATGTCGGCACTGTGCGTGATAAACGCGATGAGCCTCATCCATGCTGACCTGCGCCATCACCCAGCCGCCCAATATGTCGCCGTTGGCATTGCAGCCCGCACGCATGGGGATGACCTAGAGCACCAACCCCTAGTCGGTCGGCAAGTGGACGGTGGGCGCGCGAACAGGGTCACAATCTGGGCCTGTTCACGTTCCAGATTGCCCCCCATGCGCCCCGGCCTCCAACATGCTTCCCAGTCCAACCCACTGCCCTCGGACACCAGCGCCAAAATCGAGCGCTCCGACTGGAGCACCCTGAAGCGGCTCTTCCCTTATCTGTGGGCCTACAAGTGGCGGGTCATGGCCGCGCTGAGCTTCATGGTCGGCGCCAAGGCGGCCAACGTCGGCGTTCCGTTGCTACTCAAGGAGCTGGTCGACACCATGAGCCCCAACGGTGGGCGATCGCTGGCGGGCCTTGCGAACCAGGGCGAGTTGCTGCAGGCGATGCTGGTAGTTCCGGTGGCACTGCTCATTGGATACGGCTTGCTGCGCCTGTCGACATCGCTCTTTACCGAGCTGCGCGAACTGGTGTTTGCCAAAGCGACTGAGGGCGCTTCGCGCAGCATTTCGCTCGAAGTGTTCCGCCACCTGCATGCCCTGAGCCTGCGCTTTCACCTGGAGCGTCAGACCGGCGGCATGACGCGCGATATCGAGCGCGGAACCCGCGGCGTCCAGTCGCTGATCTCCTATTCGTTGTACAGCATCATCCCCACGCTGATCGAGGTGACGCTGGTCCTGACGCTGCTGGCTGTTAAGTTCGACGTCTGGTTCGCCTGGATCACAATCATTGCGCTGGTGTTTTACGTCAGCTTCACCGTCACCGTCACCGAGTGGCGGACCCAGTTCCGCAAGCAGATGAACGAGCTCGATTCGTCGGCCCACAGCCGCGCTGTCGACTCGCTGCTGAATTATGAAACCGTCAAGTACTTTAACAACGAGGAGTTTGAAGCCCGCCGCTACGACGAAAACCTGGAGCGTTACCGCCGCGCCGCGGTCAAGAGCCAGACCACGCTTAGCATGCTCAACACCGGGCAGCAGCTGATCATCGCGATTTCGCTGGTCGCCATGTTGTACCGTGCGACGCAGGGCGTTGTCGACGGCCGCATGACGCTGGGTGACCTGGTGATGGTCAACGCCTTCATGATCCAGCTCTACATCCCCTTGGGATTTCTCGGCGTGCTGTACCGCGAAATAAAGCAAAGCCTGACCGACCTTGACAAGATGTTCCGACTGATGGAGCGCGAGCGCGAGGTGGCAGACAGGCCCGGCGCACAACCGTTGCGGATCGACGGCTCGCCGGCCGTTCGTTTCGAGAACGTCCGCTTTGCCTACGATAGCGGCGCCCACGGCAGCGCGGCGGCAGCGCGCACCATCCTGCACGATCTCAGCTTTGACATACCTCCTGGAAAGACGGTGGCGGTGGTGGGGCCATCGGGCGCGGGCAAGTCGACGCTCTCGCGGCTGCTGTTTCGTTTCTACGACGCACAGCAGGGCCGCATCACGATCGCCGGCCAGGATATCCGCGACGTGACGCAGGCCAGCCTGCGCCGCGCCATCGGCATAGTTCCCCAAGACACGGTATTGTTTAACGACACCATTGAATACAACATCGCCTATGGCGCGCCGGGCGCGAGCCACGCGCAGGTAGAAGACGCTGCGCGGGCGGCGCGCATCCACGAATTCATAGCCGGCACGCCGGCTGGATACGGCGCGATGGTCGGCGAGCGCGGCCTGAAGCTGTCGGGCGGCGAGAAGCAGCGGGTTGCGATCGCGCGCACGCTGCTGAAGAACCCACCGATCCTGATTTTCGACGAGGCCACGAGCGCGCTGGACTCTGCCAACGAGCGCGCCATCCAGGCCGAGTTGCAGAGCGTCGCGCAGAACAAAACCACGCTGGTGATCGCGCACCGGCTGTCGACCGTGGTCGACGCGCATGAGATTCTGGTGCTGGAGGCCGGACGCATCGTTGAACGCGGTTCGCATGCCCAACTGCTGGCGGCCAACGGCCGCTACGCGCAGATGTGGGCGCTGCAGCAGTCGGCCGAATAGCGTCGAGCGCCTCGGCTTAGACCGGGAGCTGAACCGAAAGTAGCTGTTCTAAGCCTGCATGAATGCTACAAACTATTCGAAGCTAACCACGGACGCACCCGGTTTCAAACCCGGTTTATGACTGGGGCGAGACCCGCAAATCCGATCAATGCAACGATGTAAATAAGACAAGAATTAAGGCGTAAAAAGAGTCCTGGCAAGACGGAACCCGAAGTCGTCGTTGCGGATATCCGGGGTGAATCTGCCGCGGATGGCCGAGCGCAGGCCCGACGGGTCGTAGTCCCCCGAGCCGCCACGGAGCATCCGAGCGTTGTCGCTGCAACCCGTAGTCCAGGCGCTGCCGTCTGTGGGTGCGCCGCTATAGGTTTCGTGGAAACAGTCCTCAACCCACTCCCACGCGTTGCCATGCAC
>CAISIP010000632.1 GCA_903885415.1 uncultured beta proteobacterium | reverse complement strand
GAAGCCGACCGGCGCGATCTGCAGGACGGCATGAAGAAAAAAAAGCCGTGAAGATCGTCTGATCGAATCGCCCCTGTTCCAAACCAACACCAACCGAGACCGCCAATGGACATCAAGACCGTCACGATGAATCGCCGCAGCAAGAACATCACCGAGGGAAAGTCACGCGCGCCCAACCGCTCGATGTACTACGCCATGGGCTACGAGGAAGCAGACTTCAAGAAGCCGATGATCGGCGTCGCCAATGGCCACAGCACCATCACACCGTGCAACAGCGGTCTGCAGAAGCTGACCGACGCGGCGATCGACGGCATTGAGGAAGCCGGCGGCAACGCACAGGTGTTCGGAACGCCCACCATCTCCGACGGCATGGCGATGGGAACCGAAGGCATGAAGTATTCGCTGGTCAGCCGCGAGGTCATCTCGGACTGCATCGAGACTTCGGTGCAGGGCCAATGGATGGACGGGGTGCTGGTGGTCGGCGGCTGCGACAAGAACATGCCCGGCGGCTTGATGGGCATCCTGCGCGCCAATGTGCCGGCGATCTATGTCTACGGCGGCACCATCCTGCCTGGACGTTACAAGGGACAGGACCTCAACATCGTCAGCGTCTTCGAGGCGGTGGGGCAGAACGCCGCCGGCAGACTCAGCGACGCCGAACTGCTCGAGATAGAGCGCCGCGCCATTCCCGGAACCGGTTCCTGCGGCGGCATGTACACCGCCAACACCATGTCGTCCGCCTTCGAGGCGATCGGCATGTCGCTGCCCTATTCGTCCACCATGGCCAACCCGCATCAGGAAATAGTCGATTCGGCGCGCCAATCGGCGCAGGTGCTGGTGCAGGCCATCGCGCGCGACCTCAAACCACGCGACATCGTGACCCGCAGATCGATCGAGAACGCGGTAGCCGTCATCATGGCCATTGGCGGCTCCACCAACGCGGTGCTGCACTTTCTGGCCATCGCCCATGCGGCGCAAGTCGAATGGACGATCGACGACTTCGAGCGCATTCGCCTCAGGACGCCGGTGCTATGCGACCTCAAACCCAGCGGCAACTATCTGGCGGTTGACCTGCACAAGGCCGGCGGCATACCGCAGGTCATGAAGACGCTGCTGGCGGCGGGACTGCTGCATGGCGACTGCATCACCATCACCGGCCAGACCATCGCCGAAGTGCTCAAGGACATACCCGACGCGCCGCGCGCCGATCAGGACGTAATCCGCCCGATCGACAACCCGATGTATGCGCAAGGCCACCTGGCGATCCTCAAGGGCAATCTGTCGCCCGAAGGCTGCGTCGCCAAGATCACCGGACTGAAGATGCCGGTGATGACCGGGCCCGCGCGGGTGTTTGATGACGAGCAGTCTGCGCTGGCCGCCATCCTGGCCGGCAAGATCGTCGCTGGCGATGTGATGGTGCTGCGCTACCTCGGGCCCAAGGGCGGTCCGGGCATGCCAGAGATGCTCGCTCCGACCGGGGCGCTGGTCGGCCAGGGTCTGGGCGAGTCGGTGGGCCTGATCACCGACGGCCGCTTCTCAGGGGGTACCTGGGGCATGGTGGTCGGCCATGTGGCACCGGAGGCGGCGGTCGGTGGAACCATCGCCTTCATCGAGGAGGGCGACTCCATCACCATCGACGCGCACCAGTTGCTGCTGCAGCTCAACGTCAGCGACGAGCTGATCGCCAAGCGCCGCGCCGCATGGACCGCCCCACAGCCGCGCTACCGGCGCGGCGTGCAGGCCAAGTTCGCCTTCAACGCCTGCTCGGCCAGCAAGGGCGCGGTGCTCGACAACTACTAGGCGCTGGCCGCACAAGACCGGAAAGACCATGGTGAAGGCGTTGCTCGCGCACGGCATGCTGGTCGGGGCACTCGCACTATGCGGTCCCGCGCTGGCGGATCAGGAGCTGGCGAAGGCGCGCAACTGCATGTCCTGCCACGCCTTGGACAAGAAGGTGGTCGGCCCGGCCTACAAGGATGTGGCGCTGAAGTACGCCGGCCAGAAGGACGCGGTTGACAGGCTTGCGGCGAAGATCGTCAAGGGGGGATCGGGCGCCTTCGGGCCGGTGCCGATGCCTGCCAATACCCAGGTCAGCGACGCCGAGGCCAGAAAGCTGGCGGCCTGGGTGCTGACGATCCGCTAGTCCCCAGCCCTCAGTAAGCCTGGCCCAGCTGCTCCAGGATCGCCGGGTTCTCCAGCGTGGAGGTGTCCTGCGTCACGGCCTCGCCCTTGGCGATCGACCGCAGCAGCCGGCGCATGATCTTGCCCGATCGGGTCTTGGGCAGGTTTTCCGCAAAGCGGATGTCCTTGGGCTTGGCGATCGGCCCGATCTCCTTCGCGACCCAGTCGCGCAGCTCTTTGGCCATCGCCCTGGCCGCATCGCCCTCGGGCCTGGCACCCTTGAGCACAACGAAGGCGCACACCGCCTCACCGGTCAGTTCGTCTGGCCGCCCGACCACCGCCGCCTCGGCGACCAGCTTGGTGTGTGACACCAGCGCCGACTCGATTTCCATGGTTCCGAGACGGTGACCCGACACATTGAGCACGTCGTCGATACGCCCGGTGATGCGGAAATAGCCGCGGTCGGCGCTGCGCACCGCCCCGTCGCCCGCCAGGTACAGCTTGCCGCCCATCTCAGGCGGGAAGTAGGACTGCTTGAAGCGCTGCGGGTCGTTCCAGATGGTGCGAATCATCGAAGGCCATGGGCGCTTGATGACCAGAATGCCGCCAACTCCATTGGCCAGGTCGTGGCCGGCCTCGTCGACGACTCCCGCCATGATGCCGGGCAGGGGCAGCGTGCAGCTGCCGGGAACCAGCGGCGTCGCGCCGGGCAGCGGGGTCATCATGTGGCCGCCGGTCTCGGTCTGCCAGAAAGTGTCGACGATCGGGCAGCGCTCGCCGCCGACATTGCGGTAGTACCACATCCAGGCCTCCGGGTTGATCGGCTCGCCGACCGATCCCAGAATGCGCAGGCTCTTGAGGTTGTAGCGATCCGGGTGCACCTTCGCGTCGCCCTCGGCGGCCTTGATCAGCGACCGGATCGCGGTGGGTGCGGTATAGAAAATCGTGCACTGATGGCGCTCGATCATCTGCCAGAAGCGGCCCGCATTCGGAAAAGTCGGTACGCCTTCAAACATGATCTGCGTCGCGCCCGCTGCCAGCGGTCCGTAGGCGACGTAGCTGTGGCCGGTAATCCAGCCGATGTCGGCGGTGCACCAGAAAATATCCTCGGGCTTTAGGTCGAAGGTCCAGTCCATCGTCAGCTTGGCCCACAGCAGATAGCCTGCGGTGGAATGCTGAACGCCCTTGGGCTTTCCGGTGGATCCCGAGGTGTACAGAATGAACAGTGGATGCTCGGCACCGACCGCGACGGGGGCGCATTCGACGCTTTGGCCCGCCAGCGCTTCGCTGAAAGTCCGGTCGCGCCCGGAGACCATGTTGCAAGCGCTCTGGGTGCGCTGGTATACGAACACCGCGCGAACCGAATCGCAGCCGCCCATCGCCAGGCCCTCGTCGACAATCGCCTTCAGGGGCAGCTCCTTGCCGCCGCGCATCTGGTAGTTGGCAGTGATCACCGCCACCGCGCCGGCGTCGATGATGCGCTCCTGCAGCGCCTTGGCCGAGAAACCGCCGAACACCACGCTGTGCGTCGCGCCAATGCGTGCGCAGGCTTGCATCGCGATCACGCCCTCGAGCGTCATCGGCATATAGATCAGCACCCGGTCGCCCTTGCAAATACCCTGCGCCTTGAGCGCATTGGCGAACTGGCCTACCCGCGACAGCAGCTCACGGTAGCTGGTCTTGGTGACCGTTCCATCGTCGGCCTCGAATACGACCGCGGTCTTGTGCTCGACCGGCGTTCCCATGTGCTTGTCCAGGCAGTTCGCGCTGGCGTTGAGCTCGCCGTCGTCGAACCAGCGGTAGAACGGCGCGTTGGACTCATCAAGGATCCGGCCAAAGGGCTTGGTCCAGACCAGGTTCTCACGCGCCAGGCGGGCCCAGAACGCCTCGTAGTCCTTTTCCGCCTCGGCGCACAGCGCATGGTAGGCGTCCATTCCCGATATGCGGGCGTTCCTGACCATCGCCTCGGAAGGCACAAACACCCGGTTTTCAACCAGCACCGATTCAATCGTACTCATCGCTTTGTCTCCTGAAATATCGGCGCCATTTTGCCAAAGCCCCAATGTCGGCGAGCGCACTTACAAGGTACTGACGCCCTGCGCCGTCGCAAGCCCACGCCAGGCCAGCCGCTCGAACCAGCCGCCGGGGGGGGCACCGCCGCAGCCGCGCTCCTACAATCCCGCAACAACCACCAGTCCCACGCAGGCCCGATTCTGCCCCCGTCCGCATTCCCCCTACCGGGCCCCTGGCGCGCGCCATTTTCGCCAGCCGCTGGCTGCAGCTTCCGCTGTACCTCGGGCTGGTGGCCGCGCAGGCGGTCTATGTCTTCTATTTCTGGGTCGAACTCTCGCACCTGCTGGCAGCCGCCTTCGGCAGCCAGAGCGACCTGCAGGCGCTCGTGGCGAGCATGGGCTACCGGTCCGACTTCCAGATCACCGCGCTCAACGAGACCATCATCATGCTGGTGGTGCTGGCGCTGATCGACGTGGTGATGATCTCCAACCTGCTGATCATGGTGATCATCGGCGGCTACGAGACCTTCGTCAGCCGGATGAATTTGGACAACCACCCCGACCAGCCCGAGTGGCTCAGCCATGTCAACGCCTCGGTTCTCAAGGTCAAACTCGCCACCGCGATCATCGGCATATCGTCCATCCACCTGCTCAAGACCTTCATCAACGCCGCGAACTTCGACACCAAAGTGCTGATGTGGCAAACCATCATCCACATCACCTTCCTGCTGTCGGCGATCGCGATCGCCTTTACCGACCGCCTGATGGGCCAGGCGCGTCCTGACCCATCGACCGACGCGCACTGACATCCGCAGCCTGAATTACTACCCGAAGGAGCCAGCATGGCAAACCCGCACCGCAAGCAGACCCTGATCACCGCCGGGCTGCTGTTGCTCGCGGCGCTGGTATCGGTAGTGGCCGCTACGCCGCAGGCCGGCGGGCCGGTGTTCATGGGAATACCGGTGGACTTCATCCTGTTTGCGCTGACGTTGGCCGGCGTCGCGCTGCTGCACGAGCGAACGCTTGAGGTCGCGCTGACCGGGCTGGTGGTGATCAGCTTGTACAAGCTGGGCTTCACCGGCTTCAAGACCGGCGCCGGTTTGGCCGGACTGGCCGCCCACATGGGGCACGAGGCGGTGCTGGTTGGCAACCTGCTGGGCCTGCTGCTGGGTTTTGCGCTGCTGGCGGACCATTTCGAGCGCAGCGAATTGCCAAAAATCGTTCCCCGCTACCTGCCCGATGGATGGCTCGGCGGCTTCGTGTTGCTGGTGATGGTGTTCGTGCTGTCGGCTTTTCTGGACAACATCGCCGCCGCCCTGATCGGCGGCACCGTCGCCGGCGTCGTATTCCGCCACAAGCTGCACATCGGCTATCTGGCCGCCATCGTCGCTGCGTCCAACGCGGGCGGCGCGGGCAGCGTCGTCGGCGACACGACAACCACCATGATGTGGATCGACGGCGTCGCCCCCCTGCAGGTGCTCGAAGCCTTTGTCGGCTCGGCGGTCGCGCTGCTGTTCTTCGGCATCATCGCGGCGCGCCAGCAGCACGCGCACGCGCCGATCAACGCCAACGCCGACCCGGATGCCCGCGTCGACTCGGCGCGGCTTGTGATCTGTGCGCTGATGCTCGTCGCTGCGGTCGTCGTCAACGTCGGCTGCAACCTGCGGTTTCCCGAATTGCTCGAGCACTGGCCGGTCCTTGGCATCACCGTCTGGCTGGTGCTGCTGCTGACGATGGGCTGGCGCCAGCCCACCTGGGGCCTGATTCCCGGCGCCTTGCGCGGCGCCGTGTTCTTGCTGTCGCTGGTGCTGTGCGCCTCGCTGATGCCGGTTGAAACACTTCCGGCAGCAAGCTGGCAAAGTGCGCTCGGCCTGGGCTTTATCTCGGCAGTGTTCGACAACATTCCGCTGACCGCGCTCGCGCTCAAGCAAGGCGGCTTCGACTGGGGATTCCTGGCCTATGGCGTGGGCTTTGGCGGCAGCATGATCTGGTTCGGCTCCAGCGCCGGCGTCGCGCTCGCCGGAATGTACCCGCAAGCCAGGAGCGTCGGCGCCTGGCTGCGCGGCGGCTGGCATGTGGCGGTGGGCTATGTGCTCGGCTTCATCGCCCTGCTGCTGGTGGTGGGGTGGCACCCGCAACCCAAGGGCAACAAGGCCCCGCAGCCGCTGCCAGCCGCCATAGCGCCCGCTCCCCAGGGCTGAGGCTGCCGGATCGGCGCAGCCGGCGCCCATTCCGCAGCATGCTGCGGAATGGGCCGATAACGCCAACAACTGCACACGTCAATCGGCCCGCCGCAGCGGCATCGCAGCACAATGGCTTTGCTCGGCCGTCCGGCCAATCAAAGCATCCCAGGCTTATGAAAAAACGCGATTTCCTGACCCGCTGCGCCGTTGCCAGCATGCTGCCCGCTGCACCCGCGCTGGCGGCCCCCGCCGGGCCCGAAGGACCGGTGCTGCTGACCATCAGCGGCGCACTGGGCCGTACCAACCGCCCCGGGCTCGACCCGGTGCTGGACCAGATGATGCACAAGCACGGCATCGGCTTCGACAAGGCCTTCGGCTTCGACGCGCGCGCGCTGGCCCGCCTGCCGCAAGTCCGCATCAAACCGACGCTGGAGTACGACGCCTTGGCACACACGCTGTCAGGCCCGCTGCTGAGCACGGTGCTCGAAGCCGTCGGCGTTGCGCCGGACCGGTCGGTTCAACTCGGACTGCGCGCCGTGGACGGGTACAACGTGCAGATCAGTCAGCGCGACGCGCGTGCCTACCGCATGCTCATCGCCACCCATGCCGACGCAAAGCCGCTCGCACTCGGCGGGCTAGGGCCGCAGTGGGCGGTATTCGATGCCGACAACCTGGCGCCCTTCAAGGACAAGCCGCTCAAAGAGCGCTTCGCACTGTGTCCCTGGGGCCTGTACCACATCGGCGTCGCGCCTGCCTAGCGGCAGCTCGCCAGGCAGGCGCCTGAACCGTCGGCTGCAAGCAGGGCCATGCGCCAGCGGTGGGTAAACTCGGAAGCGTCCTCCATTCCGAGCCAAGCGCCAAAGCCAATGACCACCACCATCCTCCAGGCCGACCTGATCGAATCCATCGCCGCGTCGCTGCAGTTCATCAGCTACTACCACCCTGCCGACTACATCGCCCACCTGGCGCGCGCCTACGAGCGCGAACAAAGCCCTGCCGCGAAGGACGCGATCGCGCAGATCCTGACCAACTCGCGCATGAGCGCACAGGGGCACCGCCCGATGTGCCAGGACACCGGCATCGTCAACGTGTTCCTGAAGATCGGCATGGGCGTGCGGCTCGAGGGCTTCAGTGGCACGCTCGGCGACGCCGTCAACGAGGGGGTGCGCAGGGCTTACAACCACCCCGACAACACGCTGCGCGCATCGATCGTCGCCGACCCGCAGTTCGAGCGCAAAAACACCAAGGACAACACGCCCGCCGTGATCCACGTCGAAATCGTGGCGGGCGACAAGCTTGAGGTGACGGTCGCCGCCAAAGGCGGTGGCTCCGAGAACAAGTCCAAGCTGGTGATGCTCAACCCCTCGGATTCGGTGGTCGACTGGGTACTCAAGACCGTGCCGACCATGGGCGCGGGCTGGTGCCCGCCGGGCATGCTGGGCATCGGCATCGGCGGAACCGCCGAGAAGGCGGTGCTGATGGCCAAGCAGGCGCTGATGGAGGACATCAACATGCACGAGTTGCTGCAGCGCGGACCCGCCAGCAACATCGAGGAACTGCGCATCGAACTCTACGAGAAGGTCAATGCGCTGGGTATCGGCGCGCAGGGACTCGGCGGCCTGACCACGGTGCTCGACGTGAAGATCAACCTGTATCCCACGCATGCGGCGGGAAAGCCGGTGGCGATGATCCCGAACTGTGCCGCCACCCGCCACGCACATTTCGTCATGGACGGCAGCGGTCCGGTCTACCTCGACCCGCCCGCGCTGAGCCTTTGGCCCGACGTGCAGTGGGCGCCCGACTACCAGAAGAGCCGCAAGGTGGATCTCAACACGCTGGACAAGGCGCAGATCGGCCAGTGGAAGGCCGGCGACACGCTGCTGCTCAGCGGCCGGATGCTGACCGGCCGCGACGCGGCGCACAAGCGCATCCAGGATATGCTCGCCCGCGGCGAGAAGTTGCCAGTAGATTTTGCCAACCGCACGATCTACTACGTCGGGCCGGTGGACCCGGTGCGCGACGAGGCGGTGGGCCCGGCCGGTCCCACCACCGCGACCCGGATGGACAAGTTCACCGAGATGATGCTCGCGCAGACCGGACTGGCCTGCATGATCGGCAAGGCCGAGCGCGGCCCCGAGGCCATCGAGGCGATCCGCAAGCACAAGAGCGCTTATCTGATGGCGGTAGGCGGCGCCGCCTACCTGGTTAGCAAGGCGATCAAAACCGCGCGGGTGCTCGGTTTTGCCGACCTGGGCATGGAGGCGATCTATGAATTCGACGTCGTCGACATGCCAGTGACGGTGGCGGTCGACGCCAGCGGCACCAGCGCGCATATCACCGGCCCTGCGCTGTGGCAAAACAGGATCGCCGCCGGAGAATTCAAGAACATCGCGGTTCGGGGGGCGTGAGCAGCAGGCAGGCCGCAGCGGTCTGCGCACCGGCTGGCCGCAGGACCGGCACCTCCTGGGCGCAGCGCGCCAGGGCCTGCGGGCAGCGGGTCCTGAATACGCAGCCTGAGGGCGGGTCGATCGGCGACGGCAACTCGCCGTGCAGCAGCTCGATCACCTTGGCGCGCTCGCGCACCGGGTCCGGACTCGGTATGGCCGACAGCAGGGCGCGGGTGTAGGGGTGGCGCGGCTCGGCGTACAGCGCCTGCTTGTGCGCCAGTTCCATGCTGCGGCCCAGGTACATCACCAGGATGCGGTGGCTGATGTGCTTGACCACCGCCAGGTCGTGCGCGATGAATATCAGCGCCAACCCCATCGACTGCTGCAGTTCGCGCAGCAGGTTAATGATCTGCGCCTGTATCGACACGTCGAGCGCCGACACCGGCTCGTCGCAGATGATCAGCTTGGGCTCCAGGATCAGCGCGCGCGCGATGCCGATGCGCTGGCACTGTCCCCCCGAGAATTCGTGCGGGTAGCGGTTGATCTGTTGGCCCGAAAGACCCACCCGCTGCATCATCGCCCGCACCCGCGCCAGGGTCTGCGCTGCGTCCATGCCGGGTCGGTGCGTTCGCAGGGGCTCGGCGATGATCTGCGCCACGGTCATGCGCGGATCGAGCGACGCCAGCGGGTCCTGAAAGATCATCTGCGCCTCGCGGCGCATCGTCAGCCACTCGTGCTCCGGAGCGCCGCGCATCTCGCGCCCCATCCAGGCGATGCTGCCCGCGTTCGCCGGCAGCAGGTTCAGGATCGCGCGCGCCAGCGTCGACTTGCCGCAGCCCGATTCGCCCACGATGCCCAGCGTCTCGCCGGCGCGCAGCTCGAACGAGATGCCGTCGACGGCCCTGAGCTTGCGCGCGGGCGACCAGGGCCAGCCCTTGGGGTCTTTTACGTCGAAGTGCAGCCGCAGGTCGCGCACCGACAGGATCGGCGGCGCGGCGCCCTCGCGCTGAACGCTGCCGGACACCGGCTCAGCCATGCGCGCTCCCGCCAGCCAGCGCGGCGCGCGCCTGCTCAGCGCTGCGGTGGCAGGCACGCAGCGCTGGCGGCGTTGCCTCGGTGCACGCATGGTCGTGCAGGCGCAGCGCAGGCATTTCCTGGTGGCAGCGCGCGTCGGCGAGCGCGCAGCGTTCGGCAAAGGGGCAGCCCGAGGGCCGCAGCGCCATGTTGGGCGGGGCGCCGGGTATGGCCAGCAGCGCCGCATCGTCGCGGTCGAGTCGGGGAATGGCGCCGAGAAGCCCCAGCGTGTAGGGGTGCGACGCCCGGTAAAAAATATGCTCGGCACTGCCCTGCTCCATCACCCGGCCGCCGTAGAGCACGATGACCTTGTCGCAGAGCCCGGCCACCACGCCCAGGTCGTGGGTGATCAGGACAATGGCGGTGCCGAACGCGCGCTGGAGTTCGCGCAGCAGCGCCAGTATCTGCGCCTGCACCGTCACATCGAGCGCGGTGGTCGGCTCGTCGGCAATCAGCACCTCGGGCTCGCACAGCAGCGCCATCGCGATCATCACCCGCTGGCGCATGCCGCCCGAGAGCTCGTGCGGGTACCGGGCGATGCACCGCGCCGCCTCGGGTATCTTCACCGCGTCGAGCAACTCGACCGCGCGCGCGCGCGCGCTGCGCCGGTCCATCCCCTTGTGGAACTGCAGCACTTCGGTCATCTGCCGCTCGACCGTCAGGTAGGGGTTCAGTGCACTCATCGGGTCCTGAAATACCATCGCCACCCGGTTGCCGCGGATACGGTTGAGCGCGTCCTGGCGCATCGCCAGCAGGTCCTGTCCGGCGTAGAGCGCCTCGCCGCTGGCGCTGCCGTTCCTGTCGAGCAGCCCCATCATCGCCAGCACGCTCTGGCTTTTACCCGAGCCGCTTTCGCCGACGATGCCCAGCGTCTGGCCGCGCTCCAGCGCGAAGCTGACGCCGTTGACCGCGTAGACCAGTCCGTCGTTGGTGCGAAACTGCACGCCGAGGTTTCTGACTTCCAGCAGGCTCATGATCGATCGGCGCTCCCGGCACGCGCAATTGCCGGCTTGTAGTCCGTCGCGCCATCACACATCTTTGGGATCGAGCGCGTCACGCAGCCCGTCTCCGATGTAGTTAAAGCAGTACAGCGTCACCGACAGCAGGGCCGCCGGAAACAGCAGCATCCAGGGCGAAATTTCCATCACATTGGCGCCGTCGTGTATCAGCACGCCCCAGCTCGTCATCGGCTCCTGGATGCCCAGTCCCAGAAAGGACAGCACCGACTCGGTCAGGATGACGCCCGGCACCGTCACCGTGGTGTAGACCGCCACCACGCCGAGCAGGTTGGGAACCACATGGCCGAAGATGATGCGCCGCGTTGGAACGCCGAGCGCGCGTGCGGCCTCGATGAACTCGCGCGAGCGCAGCGACAGCGTCTGGCCCCTGACCACCCGGGCCATGTCCATCCAGGAGAAGACGGTGATGGTCACGACGACCAGGTAGAACTCGCGCCCCAGCATCGTTACCATCAGGATCGCGATCAGCAGGTAGGGCACCGCGTACATCATGTCGACCACGCGCATCATCAGCGCGTCGGCCCTGCCCCCCAGAAAACCGGCTGTCGCGCCCCAGGCGATGCCCAGCGTCGCCGAAGCCAGCGTCGCCAGCATGCCGACCATCAGCGAGATACGCCCGCCCACCAGGCTGCGCACCAGCAGATCGCGGCCCGAATCGTCGGTGCCGAAATAATGCGCGTTGCTCAGGCTGGGCGGCAGACTCATGGCGTCCCAGTCGGCGCTGTCAAAAGCGTGCGGCAGCAGCAAAGGACCGACAGCGCACAGCAACACCACGGCGACCAGCAGGCACAGGCTCAGCGCCGCGGCCCTGTTGCGCCAAAAGCGCGCGCGCGCGTCGGCCCATGGGCTGCGCCCCGCCAGCGCCGCCTCGCCAGCGCCAACCAGCGCACCGAGCAGCGCCTCGTTGCCGCTGCGCCGGGCGTCAGTAGCGGATTTTCGGGTCCAGAGCGGCATAGGCCAGGTCGACCAGCAGATTGAAACCCACGGCGATCACCGTCACCAGCACCACCAACCCGAGCACCAGGGTGTAGTCGCGGTTGGCCGCGCCGTTGACGATCAGCTTGCCCAGACCGGGCAACGAAAACACCGTCTCGGTCACCACTGCCGAGGTGATCGATGAAATCGCCAGCGGCCCGATCAGCGACACCACCGGCAGCAACGCCGGCTTCATCGCGTGGCGCAGCACGATGATGCGCGTGGGCAGGCCCTTGGCGCGCGCGGTGCGGATGAAGTTGCTGTGCAGCACCTCGATCAGGCTGCCACGCATCACCCGCCCGATGGTCGCGACGTTGATGAACACCAGCAGCGCCATCGGCAGCACGATGTAGCGCGGCGCGAAATCGTCCCATCCCCCAGCGGGCAGCAGCCGCAGCCATACCGCAAAGACCAGAATCAGCACCGGACCGATCACGAAGGAGGGCACCGCGTGGCCGAGGTTGCCCATCAGCATCACCAGGTAATCCACGGCACTGTTCTGGCGCAGCGCGGCCACGCTGCCCAGCAGCACGCCGATCAGCAGCGACAGTGCGATGGCGCCGCCGCCGATGGCCGCCGAAACCGGAAGCGCCTTGGCGACCAGTTCGTTGACCGACCAGTCGGCATAGCGAAACGACGCGCCAAGGTCGCCGTGCAGCAGGTTGTTCAGGTAGTACAGGTACTGTTTCCACATCGGCTGATCGAGGTGGTACTTGGCCTGCAGGTTCGCCAGCACCACCGCCGACACCTTGCGCTCGTCGTCAAAAGGGCCGCCCGGCGTCGCGTGCAGCATCAGGTAGCACACGGTGACGACCACCAGCAGCGTGGGCAGCGTCGCCAGTATGCGGCGCAGGCAATAGGATCCCATGCGATCAGTGCTTGATCACGTACAGGTCCTTGGCGCGGTAGCGGTCGAGCGCGTTGGTGCTGGAATAGCCACCCACATAGCTTTTGACCAGCCTGGGAACGGTGTACTGCAGCAGCGGGATCATCGGATAGTCGTCCATGATCATCTGGGCCGCCTGGGTCAGCAACGTACGCCGCTTGGCCGGATCGAGCGACTTGTTGCCCTCGTCGATCAGCGCCTCGGCCTTGCGGTTGCAGTTACCCTGGCTGTTCTGGTCCGAGTCGCACTGCACCAGTGTCAGGAAGGTGGTGGCGTCGTCGTAGTCGGCGACCCAGCCGTTGCGCGCCATCTGGAAGTCACGGTCGTCGCGCTTTTTGATCAGCACCTTGAACTCCATCGCCTCGAGTTCGAGGTTGATGCCCAGCTTGGTCTTCCATTCGGATGCGGCGAATATCGCCATCTTCTTGTGGTATTCGCTGGTGTTGTAGGCAAACTTCAGCTTGCTGCCCGGCGCCAGCCCGGCGTCTGCCAGCAGCTTCTTGGCTTCGGCGACCCGCCTGTCCATGGGCCATCCGGCCCATTCATAGCGGGTCGGGTTCGCGCCCGACACGCCGTTGACAATCACGCCATAGGCCGGTACCTGGCCGTCGGCGGTGACCCGCTGCGCGAGTAGGTCGCGGTCGATCACCATCGACAGCGCCTTGCGCACCCGGATATCCTTGAGCACCGGGTCGGCGTTTTGCAGCGAGTAGTAGCGCAGCCCGAGCATCGTCGTGTTGCGGATTT
>CAISIP010000631.1 GCA_903885415.1 uncultured beta proteobacterium | reverse complement strand
TCGAGAAAACGCCCCCAACCCCATGCAACAGGACCCGAGGCGTCGTCGGCTGCGATACCGGGGACCTTGGCTATTCGGCCGCGGTCCCCGCCTCGGCGGTCGAGGCCTCTTCGGACTCACCCGCCAATTCGGCGGCCTCGGCTTCCGCAATGGCACGGCGCTCGGCATCGTCCATGTTTTCGCGCACCTCGCGCGCCTCGTGATAAGCCAGGCCGGTACCCGCCGGAATCAGGCGGCCCACGATCACGTTTTCCTTCAGGCCGCGCAACTCGTCGCGCTTGCCCATGATCGCGGCCTCGGTCAGCACCCGCGTCGTTTCCTGGAAAGACGCCGCGCTGATGAAGCTGTCGGTGGACAGCGAGGCCTTGGTGATGCCGAGCAGCAGATTGCTGAAGACCGCCGGGATCTTTCCCTCGGCGCGCAAAGCGTCGTTGGTGTTGAGCATCTCCGAGCGCTCGACCTGCTCACCGTTGATGTAGCCCGACTCGCCAGCGTTGTCGACCACCACACGGCGCAGCATCTGACGGACGATCACCTCAATGTGCTTGTCGTTGATCTTCACGCCCTGCAAGCGGTACACATCCTGCACCTCGTCGACGATGTAACGCGCCAGCTCTTCAGATCCGAGCAAGCGCAGAATGTCCTGCGGATCCGCTGGTCCGTCGACCACGCTCTCCCCCTTGTTCACGACCTGGCCCTCGTGCACCAGAATATTCTTCTCCTTGGGAACCAGCTCCTCCCAAACCTTGCCGTCCGGGTCGGTGATCTGCAGGCGAATTTTGCCCTTGGTCTCCTTGCCGAATGAGACGGTTCCGGTCATTTCGGCCAGCACGCCCTTGTCCTTCGGCGAGCGGGCCTCAAACAGCTCGGCGACCCGCGGCAAACCGCCGGTAATGTCGCGTGTCTTCTGGCCTTCTATCGGTATCCGCGCGAGCACTTCGCCAGGGCCCACATCCTGACCATCGCGCACCTGGACCAGCGCGCCGACCGGGAAACCGATCGTCACCGCATGGTCGGTGCCAGGAATCTTGACTTCGTTCCCACTGGCGTCGATCAGCTTGACCTGCGGGCGAACAATCTTGGCAGCGCCACGGCGCTTGGGGTCGATCACCACCAAGGTCGACAGACCGGTAACTTCGTCGAGTTGCTTGGCAACCGTGAGGCCCTCTTCGACGTTCTCGAAATGCGCCTTGCCGGCGAACTCGGTAATGATCGGTCGGGTCAGCGGGTCCCAGTTGGCCAAAATGGCGCCGGCCTTGACGGTCTGGTCGACCTTGACCGTCAGCACCGCGCCATAGGGAACCTTGTGGCGCTCGCGCTCGCGGCCGTGTTCGTCATGAATGACGATTTCACCCGAGCGGGCGATCACCACCAGTTCCTTCTTGCTGTTGGTCACATAACGCATGGTCGCGTTGAACCCGATGCTGCCGTTGGACTTGGCTTCCACGCTCGACGCGATGGCGGCGCGCGATGCGGCGCCGCCGATGTGAAAGGTTCGCATCGTCAATTGGGTACCCGGTTCACCGATCGACTGCGCAGCGATCACGCCGACCGCCTCGCCGCCGTTGATCAGGCCGCCACGGCCCAGGTCGCGCCCGTAGCATTTGGCGCAAATTCCAAAGCGGGTTTCGCAGGTCAGCGCGGTGCGCACCTTCACTTCATCGACGCCGACCAGTTCAAGCTCTTCAATTACATCCTCGTCGAGCATCGAACCGGCGCCCACCATCACCGAGCGGTTCTCGGGATGCAGCACATCTTCGGCAGCGGTGCGACCTAGGATACGGTCGCGCAGCGACTCAATGACCTCACCGCCTTCGACGATGGCGCGCATGAACGAACCATCGTGCGTTGCGCAATCCTGCTCGGTGACCACCAAATCCTGCGTCACGTCGACTAGGCGCCGCGTCAGGTAGCCCGAGTTGGCGGTCTTCAGCGCGGTGTCAGCCAGGCCCTTGCGCGCGCCGTGGGTCGAGATGAAGTACTGCAGAACATTGAGACCCTCGCGGAAATTGGCCGTGATCGGCGTCTCGATGATCGAGCCGTCCGGCTTGGCCATCAGGCCACGCATTCCAGCGAGCTGGCGGATCTGCGCGGCAGATCCGCGTGCGCCCGAGTCGGCCATCATGTAGATCGAATTGAACGATTCCTGGTCCACTTCGTTGCCGTGGCGGTCAACCGTCCGCTCCTTGGCAAGCTGGGCCATCATGACCTTGGAGACTTCGTCACCGGCCTTGCCCCAGATGTCGACCACTTTGTTGTAGCGCTCCCCCGAAGTTACCAGGCCCGACGCGTACTGCTGCCCGATCTCTTTGACCTCCTTTTCGGCGCGCTCGATGATGGCGTGCTTTTCCTTGGGAACAAGCATGTCGTCGATGCAGATTGAAATTCCGGCCTTGGTCGCCAGACGAAAGCCGTTTTGCAGCAGCTTGTCGGCGAACACCACCGTCTCCTTCAGCCCGCACTTTCGGAACGACACGTTGATGAGCTTGGAGATTTCCTTCTTCTTCAAGGCCTTGTTGATGTTGGAAAAGGGCAAACCTTTGGGCAGTATCTCCGACAGCAAGGCCCGGCCCGCGGTCGTCTCCCACAGCTTGGTCGACGGCTGCAACTCGCCGCTGTCCTTGTCCTTGGTGTACTCGGTCAGGCGCACATTGATGCGGGAGGTCAGATCCACTTCGCCGGCGTCAAAGGCGCGCTGCACTTCACCGACATCGGAGAAGATCAGGCCCTCGCCCTTGCCGTTAATGCGCTCACGCGTCGTGTAGTAAAGACCCAGCACCACGTCCTGCGAAGGAACGATGGACGGCTCTCCGTTGGCCGGGAAAAGCACGTTGTTGGACGCCAGCATCAGCGTGCGGCACTCCATCTGCGCCTCCACCGACAAGGGAACGTGAACGGCCATCTGGTCGCCGTCAAAGTCGGCGTTGAAGGCCGCGCAGACCAGCGGGTGTAACTGTATCGCCTTGCCCTCGATAAGGATCGGCTCGAAGGCCTGGATGCCCAGGCGGTGCAGCGTCGGCGCGCGATTGAGCATCACCGGATGCTCTTTGATAACCTCCTCCAGGATGTCCCAAACTACGGGGGTTCCGCTTTCAACCTCTTTCTTCGCAGCCTTGATGGTGGTGGCAATCCCCATCGCTTCCAGACGCGAAAAGATAAAAGGCTTGAATAATTCCAGCGCCATCAGCTTGGGCAGCCCGCACTGATGCAGCTTGAGCGTCGGGCCGACAACAATCACCGAACGCCCTGAGTAGTCGACCCGCTTGCCCAGCAAGTTCTGGCGGAAGCGCCCGCTCTTGCCCTTGATCATGTCGGCCAGCGACTTCAGCGCACGCTTGTTGGCGCCGGTCATCGCCTTTCCGCGGCGCCCGTTGTCGAGCAGCGAATCCACCGCTTCCTGCAGCATGCGCTTTTCATTGCGCGCGATGATTTCAGGCGCCTTCAGTTCCAGCAAACGGCGCAGCCGGCTGTTGCGGTTGATGACGCGGCGGTACAGGTCGTTCAGGTCGGAGGTCGCGAAGCGCCCGCCGTCCAGCGGAACCAGCGGCCGCAGATCCGGCGGCAGCACCGGCAAGACGTCCAGCACCATCCACTCGGGTTTGATCCCGGACTTGCGAAAGGCCTCCAGCACCTTCAGGCGCTTGGCATTCTTCTTGATCTTGAGTTCGGATCCGGTCAGGTCATTGCGCAGCTTCTCGATGGAGCCGTCGATGTCGATGCTTTGCAGCAGATCCTTGATGCCCTCTGCGCCCATCTTGGCCTGGAACTCGTCGCCAAATTCCTTGAACTTGGCGTCGAAATCGTCCTCGGTCATGATCGCGAACTTCTTCAGCGGCGTCATGCCGGGGTCGGTGACCACATAAGCTTCGAAATACAGCACGCGTTCGATATCGCGCAAGGTCATGTCAAGTACCAGGCCCAGGCGGCTTGGCAGCGACTTCAGAAACCAGATGTGCGCGCAGGGTGCCGCCAGGTCGATATGGCCCATGCGCTCGCGCCGTACCTTGGTCTGGGTCACCTCCACGCCGCACTTCTCGCAGATCACGCCGCGGTGCTTGAGGCGCTTGTACTTGCCGCAAAGGCATTCATAGTCCTTGATGGGACCGAAGATCTTGGCGCAGAACAGACCGTCACGCTCGGGCTTGAAGGTGCGGTAGTTGATGGTCTCGGGCTTCTTGACCTCGCCAAAAGACCAGGAACGGATTTTCTCGGGCGACGCCATTCCGATGCGTATGGCATCGAAATGCTCGTCCGGCGTGAATTGCTTGAACAGGTCGAGTAATGATTTCATGTTTCTCTCCAGTAACGATTCAGTTGAGGGCCCGCCAGCGGCCATGTGCCGCGGCCGGCCCCACAAGGCTTCAGGCTGTATCAGCCGCGCTCGAGTTCGATGTCGATTCCGAGCGACCGGATTTCCTTGACCAGTACGTTGAACGATTCC
>CAISIP010000630.1 GCA_903885415.1 uncultured beta proteobacterium | reverse complement strand
GGCGCAGGATTTCGTGCAGTTCTCGGTCGATTGTGGCGTGCTGCGCTTTGGCGAGTTCAAGACCAAGGCGGGACGCATCAGTCCCTACTTTTTCAATGCCGGCCTGTTTGACGACGGCGTCAGGCTCGACAGGCTGGCGCAATTCTATGCGCGCTGCCTGCTGGCGAGCGGCATCGAGTTCGACATGATCTTTGGCCCGGCTTACAAGGGAATCCCACTCGCTGCGGTGCTCACGGTGGAACTCGCGCGGCGCGGACGCAACCTTCCGTTTGCCTACAACCGCAAGGAAGCCAAGGACCATGGCGAGGGCGGAACGCTGGTTGGTGCGCCGCTCAAGGGCCGGGTGCTGATCGTTGACGACGTGATGTCGGCCGGCACAGCGGTGCGCGAGTCGATCGCGATGATCCGGGCCGCAGGTGCAACGCCGCACGGGGTCGTTATCGCGTTGGACCGGCAGGAGAAGGCGACCGAAAACGGCGTCGACAGCAGCCACAGCGCGGTGCAGTATGTACGCAGCCATCTTGGGCTGCAGGTGTGCAGCGTCGCCAAGCTGTCCGATTTGCTGCAGTATCTGCGTCGCGAAAGCGCCGGCGCCATGGATGCCGACTACCAGCGCGTGACGGCCTATCGGGAGCGCTACGGCGTAGCCGACGAGCAGCCCTGATCGTGCAGTGCCGCCGCAGGGGCGGTGGCGAACGACAGACAATATCGGCATGCAGCTTCCCCAAGCACCGGTCCTGCGCGACATCGTCCTGGTCGGCGGCGGTCACAGCCATGTGGGCGTGCTCAGGAACTTTGGCATGCGCCCGATGCCCGGCGTGCAACTGACGCTGGTCTGTACCGACCCGCATACCCCCTACTCGGGCATGCTGCCGGGCTATGTGGCCGGCCACTACGGCTACGACGAGGTGCACATTGACCTCAGCCGGCTCGCTGTCTTTGCATCAGCGCGCCTCATTTGCGCCGAAGCCTGCGGCATCGACCGGGCCCACCGCAAGTTGCTGCTGCGGGGCCGACCTGCCATCGCCTACGACCGCCTGTCGATCAATACCGGCTCAACGCCGCGCTTCGACCAGGTGCCGGGTGCTGCCGCGCACACGGTGGCGGTCAAGCCCATTTACGCGTTCAACCAGCGTTGGCTGGCTTTGCGCGAGCGCGTTCGCCAGCAGCGCGGCAGCATCACCGTCGCGGTGGTCGGTGCGGGTGCGGGCGGGGTCGAGCTGTTGTTGGCGATGCAGCATCGCCTGCGCACCGAACTGCTGGCGCTGGGCCGCGATCCAGGCCTGGTGGTTTTCCATCTGTTTGCCGCCGACAGCACCGTTGTTCCAACGCACAACCCCGGCGTGCAGCGGCGCTTCGAGGCGGTACTGCGCGCGCGCGGGGTCCAGGTGCACCGTGGGGCCACCGTGCTGGAAGTGGCGGCGGGTCGCTTGCGCACCGCAGCGTACGGATGGTTCGACGCCGACGAAATCATATGGGTCACCCGTGCCGGTGGCGCACCGTGGCTGCGCGACACCGGACTGGCGCTTGATGCGGATGGTTGCGTGCGCGTAAATAGCTGCCTTCAGTCGGTCAGCGACCCGCTGGTTTTTGCGGCTGGCGATGTGGCGAGCATGGACGGTCGTCCGCTGGAGAAGGCGGGGGTTTTCGCGGTGAGAATGGGGCGCCCGCTGGCGGACAATTTGCGCCGCTCGGTGGCCGATCGAAGGTTGCGGCCGTTTACGCCGCAGCGCCGCTGGCTGGCACTGATCAGCACCGGGGACCGATACGCGGTGGCGTCGCGCGCCGCCTTGGGGTTTGCCGGCTCCTGGGTCTGGCGTTGGAAGGACTGGATCGACCGGCGGTTCATGCGTCGCTTTGACGCGTTGCCGCCGATGCAGAGGGGTCCGGCGACACGGTCGGCAGGTGCTGCGGCATTGCCTTTGAGTCACAGC
>CAISIP010000629.1 GCA_903885415.1 uncultured beta proteobacterium | reverse complement strand
CCTCGAGCAGCAAGACGGTGGAGCGGCCGTCGGCGCTGAGCCTCTCGGCCAGCACACAGCCGGCCGACCCTGCACCGACGACGATGTAGTCGTAGTCCTGACTGCTCACAGCGACCCCCGTGTTGGACGAATGCGATGCGCTGCCTTGGCTGGGCCTATCCGCTGGCATCGTTCGCAGGCGCAAAGTGTAGGGCAGGCGATCGCGCCGACGCCCTTGCGTGGCGCGTGATCGTCGACAATGGAAGCTGTCCGTCGGCCACAGGGGCTGGCCCTATTGCACAGAGGTTCACCTTGTCGCTTCCTGCCCCCCAAGCACGCAAACACCTGCACACCCGCTCCATCGAGCTGTGCGGCTACCAGCGCGACGACGGCCTGTGGGATATCGAGGCACGACTGAGCGACGTCAAGACCTACGACCTGCTGCGCAGCGAAGGAGGCACTCTCAAGGCCGGGTTGCCGGTGCACGACATGGCGATCCGGGTAACCGTGGACGATAGCTTCACGGTGCGTGAAATCGCCAGTTCAATGAACAGCACGCCCTACCCGGAATGTGTCCAAGCCCGCGACCCGATGCAGGCGATGGTTGGCGCAAAGATGGGGCCCGGGTGGCGCATGGCCATCGAGCGGGCCGTCGGCGGCACGGCGGGCTGTACCCACCTGCGCGAACTGCTGTTTTCCATGGCGACCGCTGCCTACCAGACCATTCCCGGCTACCGGGCGCATCTGCGCAAGCTGGCCGATATTCCGGCCCGCGACGACGGCAAGCCGCCGTACCACCTGGGAAAATGCATGTCGTGGGACTTCAATGGCCCGGTTGTGCAGCGCATCTATCCGCAGTTCGCCGGATGGAAGCCGGCGCGGCCGGCAGACGACGAGGGCTGAAGCCGGCGCGGCGGCCCCCTTGCGGGCACGCCAAGGCAGAGGGACGGCGTTGGGACGGCGCCTGACACCGGTCGCATCGCGCCAAGTCGACGTCGCACACAGCGGCGGGGCACCTGCGCCGGGGCGTTACAGTGCGACGGCACCATTCGCTTGCAGCATGTCCAACCCGATCGAAGCCCAAGCCCGCATCGACCTCGCAGCCGCCTTTCGCTGGGCGGCGCGGCTGGACATGCACGAAGCGATCGCCAACCACTTCAGCGTGGCGGTGTCGGCCAACGGAAAACGCTTTTTGCTGAACCCGCCAGGCCGGCATTTTTCACGGCTGCGCGCCAGCGAACTGCTGCTGCTCGACGCCGATAACCTTTCTGCCGGCGAAGGCGACTGCGACCCGACCGCGTGGAACCTGCACGCGCGGCTGCACCAGCAACTGCCGCAGGCGCGCTGCGTCCTGCACACGCACATGGTGAACACCACCGCGCTGTGCTGCCTGCAGGACTTCGAATTCCTGATGCTCGACCAGAACGCCTGCCGCTTTCACGGGCGCATCGCCTACGACCGCGACTACAGCGGCATGGCGCTGGACATGGCCGAGGGCGAGCGGGTGGCGCGCCTGATGGGGCCCGACAAGGACGTGCTGTTCATGGGCAACCACGGCGTGATCGTGGTGGGCGCCTCGGTGGCGCAGGCTTTTGACACGCTCTACTACCTGGAGAAGGCGGCAGCGTTGCAGGTGGTCGCGCTGTCCACCGGGCGCCCGCTGGCGCTGATACCCGAAGCCATGGCGGCGGTCGCGGGCGCGCAGTGGCGGAGCTACCCGACGGACTATTGCGCCATGCACTTTGACGAGCTCAAGCGAATTCTCGACCAACAGGAAGCGGACTACTGCCGATGAACCACGACGTCATCATCACCTGCGCGCTGACCGGCGCAGGCGACACCGCCGACAAGAACCCGGCTGTTCCGGTCACGCCCGAGCAAATAGCCGCCGCTGCGGTCGAGGCCGCGCGGGCCGGTGCGACCGTTGTGCACTGCCATGTGCGCGACCCCCATACCGGCAAAGGCAGTCGCGACCCGGCGCTGTACCGCGAACTGATGCAGCGGATCCGCGACTCGGGCGTAGACGTGATCGTCAACCTGACCGCTGGCATGGGGGGCGACCTGGAGATCGGCGCCGGTGAGAAGCCGCTGGCCTTCGGACCCGCAACCGATTTGGTCGGCCCGCTCGAGCGGCTGGTCCATGTCGCAGAACTGCTGCCCGAAATCTGCACCCTCGACTGCGGCACGCTGAACTTCGGAGACGGCGACACGATCTATGTGTCGACGCCCGCCGCACTGCGCGCCGGCGCGCGGCGCATCACCGAACTCGGCGTGAAGGCCGAACTCGAAATATTTGACACCGGCCACCTGTGGTTTTCCAAGCAGATGATCGCCGAAGGCCTGCTCAAGGAGCCGCTGTTCCAGCTCTGCCTGGGAATCCCCTGGGGCGCGCCGGCCGACACCACGACGATGAAGGCGATGGTCGACAACCTTCCCTTGGGCGCGACCTGGGCCGCTTTCGGCATCGGCCGCACCCAGATGCCCATGGCAGCGCAGGCGGTGCTGCTCGGCGGCCATGTGCGCGTCGGACTGGAGGACAACCTGTGGCTTGACCGCGGCGTTGCCGCGACCAACGGCGCGCTGGTCGAGCGTGTTCGCCAGCTGATCGGCTGCATGGGTGCCAAGGCGATGACCCCGGCGCAGGGCCGCGTCCACATGGGCCTGAGGCCGCGCGCCTAGCTGCGGCACGGCGGCGCCGATACCCGCTACGGCCGCTGCGCTCTGGGTGAACCCGCAGGAACAAGGAGTTTTCCATGCAGTTTGTTTCGGATATCAAGACCTTCGCCGCGCTGGGCAGCGGCGTCATTG
>CAISIP010000628.1 GCA_903885415.1 uncultured beta proteobacterium | reverse complement strand
GGCCGGAACCTGTTCGCTCTGATCCGGATGGATCATCAGGATGATTTCATAGTGACGCATTGATACTCCTTGTGGATGACCCGTACGGGTCGGTAAAGCGGCCCCCGGCGTCTATTCGGGGTGCAGCAAGGCGAAGCCCATGATTATATGCCAGCGGCGACGCTCCCCGGCGCTGTGGCCAAGTGACTCAGCCCCGGGCAATCCAGCGGTGGCTCGCCGCCATTCGCGCCACGTCCTGCCAGTTGCGGCACTGCGCCGCCACCGGGCCCCATAGCCGCTGCAAGATATCGCACTCTGCCAGCGCGTCCGCCGACGCCTGATGCCGAACCGCGCAGGTGACTGCGAGTTGCTCCATCCATTCATCGAGCGAACGGGCGCGGCTGGATGCATGGGTGACTGCGCACAGTTGCTCGATATCGATCCACGGGTTTGGCAATTCGGCGCCGAGTTCAACAAGCGAGGCACGCCGGATCAGCGCCCGGTCGAAGGCGGAGTGGAAGGCCAGCAACGGGGAGTTTCCTATAAAGGCGCAAAATTCACGCATCGCACGCTGCGCGGGAACTCCATCGCGCTGCTGTTGCGCTCCAATGCCGTGCAGCATGATGTTGGCCCGCGACGACGGCATCTGCTGGCGCAGGAACACCTCAAAGCTGTCCCCCAAGTCGATTTCTAATCGTTTGTAGTTCCAGTCGACCCGCAGCGCTATCGCAGCGATAGCCAGCAACTGCGCCCGCTTAGGATCAAGACCGCTGGCTTCAACATCAAGCACAACCCAACGACTTTCGTTGACCGCGAAGCCCTTTGCCCGCCGCATGCCGAACCAGTCGGACAGGGCCTTCATTTAGCGCTCGTAATCAAGTTGCATGCGCTGCTGCACCGACTGTGTAAGCCGCCATGATTCTTTCAGTATCCTGCGGTCGATCTGGTTCAGCCTTGCCACCTCGAGATGGTTGGGTCTGTCTGGGCGGACCGGGCCGTCAATTTGTACACGCAGGCGCAGCATCTGAAAAAACTCAAAGGCGCCCACCCATGCTTCGTACTCTGCCGGCGTCGCACCTAATACCGGACCCACCGCCAGCAAGCGTTCGCGCGTCGATGTAGCTTCGACGCCCTGCGCCAGCGCGTACAACCGCGCAGCATCCACCAAAATCATGGTCCCCTGCAGCTTCAGATCGACCAAGCCCTGCGCGTCGACCACAATGCCGCCAAGCCAGCTTAGTGGAGCCTTGTGCGCCAGCGCATTGAGCGCGAGCTGCTTGAGAAAACGTGGGGTGCTCCGTGCAGCGGTCCCCATTTCGGCCCGCAGAGATTGCGCAAGGCGGGCGTCGCCGGCGAGGTAACGGAAGTCGAAATAGATGTTGGCGTTGAGGAGATCCGTCGGGCTGCCATGCGCGATCCAGCCGCAGAAGCGCTCGCGCCACTGCGAGAGCGTCATGCAGCAGCCCGGGTTGCCGGCCATCACGCCGCCCTTGCACAAGGGATAGCCGCAGGCGTCGAGTGCGTTGTTCACCGCCTGCGCGAACCCAAGGACGGCCGCATGTTGCGCAGTACCGATGTCGTCAGCCAGTATCAGCGCATTGTCTTGGTCGGTCGCCACCGTCTGCTCGCTTCGGCCCTCTGACCCTAGCGCGAGCCAGCACATCGTGCTCAGGTCGACCTCGTGGAGCCGGGACAGCATGTCGAGCAGTCGCTGGGTCAACAAGTCGTTCAATTGGCTGATTAGCTCGGTGATCTGTCTCGCTTGAACGCCCTGCGCCAACAACGACCGGGCGAAGCGTCGCACCTCGTGCGCGACTTGTTTCACGCCTTCTAGATCGGTGGCGCCGCGCAAGCCCATGCTCACCTGCCTCAGGCTGAGTTTCTGCAAGGCGAACAAGTCACGCTCCGAAACCATCCCGATCGCCACGCCCTGTCGGGTGACTGGCACATGGCGCAGCCCATGTCTACTCATCAGCAATGCGGCATCCTGCGCGCTATGTCGCTCGGTGAGCGTGTAGACCGGTCGAACCATCACCTCGCGGATTGGCGTTTCAAGGCCGACCCCGGCCAGGGTTACCCGGCCCAGCACATCGTGGCGGGTCAGAATGCCTTCGGGAACACCGCCAGCGTCAACCACCAGGATCGACCCAAGGTGCTGTTGATGCATGCTGCCCAGGGCCTCCCGCAAGCTGGTATTGGCAGTACAGGTGACGGCGGCTTGGCTGACCAGTTCGCAAAGTGGCTTGTCGAGCGGGTAGCGCGCCAGCGCCTGCGTCGCGTAAGCGGCCTGCAGCGCTTCGCGCGAAAGTTGCAGAAAGATGGTAATGCGCCGGTTCAGGAAATCTGCAAAAACCGGGCTTCGGCCTGCCAGTTCACGCATCGCCTCGACCGGCAGCGCGAGCACGAAGCTGTCTGTGCTGGCTCGGTAAACGGCGCTTACGGTGCGTTGCGCCATCGCCGCAGCGACCGGGAACATATCACCCAGTTCGAACTCAAAGGCGCCTCCTGCCATCACGGCGCTACCTTGCTCGCGCGTCACCGCACCCCGGCGGATGAAAAAAATGTCCCGCACCGGTGGACCCGCCGGCTCGAGTAACACTTCGCCTGGCGCGAAATATTGCTGCACGCAATGGCTCAGAAAAAACTCGATGTCCGGCGCCGCCATGCGTTCAAAGGGCATATGGCGCGCCAGCTCCTGCCGCATGTTGACGAGCAGGCTGGCCGAAGGGCTAAACGGCCGGCTCGATGGGAGTCCGGCTTTCAGGGTTGTCATGGTGGACATTCAAAAAAGCCAGGTTGCGACACGTACACCCGGCGGCTTCATCGCGATGGCTTCTGACAAAGCCTTCGCAATCAGTTGGCGATGCAAGTGGGTTATTCAACCAGCGCCATGCTCGGCATGACCAAAATCCGATTTTTGATCACCATAGCGTCGACCCAGTTGCTCACGCCGGCCTCCGTCCAGGAGCACCCAAGCGCACGCTATCAACCCGCTGTGGCCTGTCATTTTTTTGAGAACGCTGGCTGCCATCTTGGGCCGGTGTGCCCGCAAGCTTCATTGGGACGAGGACTTGGGGCTGGAGCCCGGCGCGTTCTGCGTCATGGACGAGGCTAGCTAGACTTTGCTCGCCGGCTCCAAATGCATCCGGCAGGCGACGCTCAACCGTTGAATCGATTCAATTTTTACCCGGACACCGCGGAGGCGGGCTAATTGTGAATCCACATCAAAAAAAAGCCCAGCAACCGCAGTTGCCGGGCCATCGGCCAAAGGCAGAACGCGGGCTGGCGTGGTCGCGCCAGCCTTTGGATCAGCTTGCCTTCAGATTAGGGTAGCGCACATACTCGACCAGTTCCTGGACCTTGCGGCTTGGCGCCGGCGTCACCAGGCTAACCAAGACGATGACCGCTATACCGACTGGCACTCCAAAGACGCCAGCCGAGATCGGCAAGATACCGAACCACAGGTCAACCGGTGCTGTCACGCCAAAGATACCGCGCAACCATGGCTGGTTGGAAATCATGTAGAACACCGTCACACCAAGCCCAGCAATCATTCCCAGTGAGGCTCCGATTCCGTTGGCCCGCTTCCAGAAAATTCCCAACACCAGGGCCGGGAAGAAGGATGCAGCGGCAAACGAGAAGGCAGCGGAAACCAGAAACAAAATATCCGCCGGCTTTTGCGCCGCCACATAGGCAGCGCACAGCGCCACGATCAGCAGCAGGGACTTGGAAATCGTCACCCGGCGCGCAGTAGACGCGTTCGGGTCGATTATTTTGTAATAAAGGTCATGGCTCAGCGCGTTCGCGATCGTCAGCAGCAAGCCATCGGCGGTCGAAAGCGCGGCTGCAAGTCCGCCAGCAGCGACGAGGCCCGAGATGACATACGGCAGACCGCCAATTTCCGGCGTCGCAAGCACCACGATGTCGCCACCGATCGACATTTCGTTGAGCTGCAGAATGCCGTCCTTGTTGACATCGACGATCGACAACAGGGTGGGGTCGACCTTGTTCCATGCGCCTACCCAGGCCGGTAACTGGTCGATCGGCGTTCCTATCAGCACCGTGAAAACTTCAAATTTCACCAGCACGGCCAGGGCCGGGGCTGTGAAGTAAAGCAGGAAAATGAAGAACAGCGACCAAGTCACCGAATCACGCGCCTCTTTCACGCTCGGAACCGTGTAGTAGCGCATGAGGATGTGCGGCAGCGCCGCGGTCCCCACCATCAGGCAGAAGATAAGGGCCAAGAAATTGCGTCGCGAGGTATCGTAAGTCTTTTGCGCAGCGGCATCGCCATTCGGGTCGCCTGCGAACTGCTGCGCGTGCGGCGCCATTCCGTTGAGCGGTTTGGCTTTGGCATCTGCAGCGGCCTTGGCCTTGGTCCATGCCGCTTTGGCCTCTGTTTCGTTGGCCGGCAGCGCGTTCAGTGCTTTTTCGGCGGCCGCGATTTCTGTGGCTGCCACATTGGCGGTCTTCAGGTCGGCGACCTTGGCCGTGGCTGCGGACTTGTCGGCAGCCAAAGCTGCTGAAGGATCCTTTAGCTTCTCAGCCAGCGCGACCGAGCGATCCTTAAAAATCGCGCGCACCTCCAGCTCCTTCGCGTCGCTGGCAAGTAGTTTTTCCTTGGCGGTGACCTTCTCCAGCTGGTGGCCGTAGATCGCCTGTGGAATCGGCGTACCGGTCTGCTTGACCGACAGCCACACCACCGGAATCATGTAAGCAACGATCAAGATGATGTACTGCGCTACCTGCGTCCAGGTTACCGCGCGCATACCGCCCAGAAAGGAGCAGACGAGTATGCCGCCCAGGCCCAGGAAAATCCCCACCTCGAAAGCTACATTCACCAATCGCGCCGTAATCAGGCCCACGCCATAGATCTGCGCCACGACATAGGTGAACGAACACAGGATCGCGGCAACAATACCGATAAAGCGCGGCAGATTGCCGCCGTAACGCTCGCCAAGAAAGTCGGGGATAGTGAACTGGCCAAACTTGCGCATGTAGGGCGCCAGGAATAGCGCCACCAGGCAATAGCCACCGGTCCAGCCCATGATAAAGGCCAGCCCGTCATAGCCCGATAGGTACAGCGTTCCGGCCATGCCAATGAATGAGGCGGCCGACATCCAGTCGGCGCCCGTCGCCATGCCGTTGTACAACGCAGGAACCCTGCGGCCTGCGACGTAGTACTCGGCGGCGTCCGTAGTGCGGCTCATGATGCCGATGCCGGCGTAAAGGCCGACCGTCGCGAGCAGGAAGCTAATGCCGATCGCCGACCTGGACAGGCCCAACTGCTCCAGAATCGCGAGCACGATCAGGAAGACCAGGAATCCTCCCGTGTACCAGGTGTAGACCTTATTCAGGTTCTGCTTGAAGGCCGCCTTCGAGGCGGCGTTGCTGACGCCATCGTCAACCGAGCCAAACATTCCAGCCATGATTATTCCTCGCTTTCTTGAACACCGTGCTCGATATCCAGCTTGCCCATGTAGCGGGCGTAGAACCAGATGATCAAGCAATACACCACCAATG
>CAISIP010000627.1 GCA_903885415.1 uncultured beta proteobacterium | reverse complement strand
GGATAACCCAGTTCCGAAAAACCGCTGGCTTCCGCGACCAGCTCATCTAGGCTCAGTTGCAGGGAGCCGTTGCTGCCGTAGACGGGAATGCTGTCGCGCGCACCGCCCAGCATATCGGCCACGGGTCGCCCGCATGCCTGTCCGGCCAGGTCCCACAACGCGATGTCGATGGCCGACAGCGCCGACAACGTAGGACCGCTGGCGCCGACCAGTGCCAGCGCACGCGTCATCCTGGCCCAGAGCCGCTCGGTCTTGTTGGCATCCTCGCCGACGATCAGGGCACCCAGGCTTTTGGCGCTGGCGAGTACCGGCGCGAGATCGGCCGAGCCGAATGCGAACGCATAACCGCAACCCCGCAAGCCATTTCCGGCCCGAATCCGGATCAACAGGATATCGACCGTGTCAATGAGGCGTATGGCGGCACGAAACGGTGGGTTCAGCGGAAACGAAAGGGCCGTCAGTTCGAAGGTCTCGATGCGGGCCGGTGAAACTTCAGGCCAGACATCGCCACGCTCGCGGCGGCCAGATCCGTTTTGCAAGTCCGCGCCCTGCACCACTCAACCTTTGTACTCGCGGGCCATCTTGCGGATGGCTGCCACGTCGAACTTGTTGATGTCGGCCACCAAGTCATTGGTGTATAGGCTGTTGGCCACCACAGACTTGTCCACGTCTCCAATCTTCTTGAGCATGTCCAGATAGGTCTCGACGTCGAGCTTGTCCATGTAGCCCCATTTGTCGCGCTTCACCACCATGTTGTCGATGCGCATGTTATTGATACGCGCGAGTATCGAACGCCGCCCGTAAGCGATCGCCACCGTATCGCTGATGCCAGTGGTCTTCTGCTCCGGATGAACCTTGAAGTGGATACGCGCCGCCGCGTCGGGGTTCTCAAGCGCGAAAACAGTTGCCTTGGCATGGCCGCGGCCCAGTTTCACCAGCAGGTCGCGCTTGGATTTCAGGGTGTCGGTCTTGGCGCAAAGGGCGGTCTGGAAACTGATTTTGTCGGACAGCGGCGATGTCAGAATACGCAGCTTGTAGAGCTCTGGGTTGACGTTTTCAATCGCCGCGTAAACGCTGTCGTACATCGCCAGGGCGTCAACCTGCTTGGTTACCCACAACGCGGCAGCCGCCTGCGCCCCATAACCCACGTCGATGAAAGTCACGCCGTTGTTCGGATCGACGCCCGCGTCCTCGAGCACTGCCTTGACGATCGGGATGGTCGCGGTCGCCTGGCCGATCACGCCGAGCTTTTTCCCTTTCAGATCGGCCAGCGTCTTGATAGGGCTGTCTGCGGGGACGGCCGGCATCTGAAAGTTCTGGGTGATCATGTTGTAGAACGCCTGCATTTGCGCGCCCTTGGACACCGGCACCATCAGGCCGACGGACGTGCCCGCGTGCACCACGTCGGCCTGGCCGGTTATCACCAGCTGCGCGCCAATAGCCGAGCCGCGCGTGTATTTCAGTTCCACGTCCAGGCCTTCCTCGGCCCAGAAGCCCAGCTCGAACGGAATGGACGTTTGCGTGGCCGTTCCGGCCTCCGCCGTGGCGGACGAAACCACCATGGTCAGTTTTTGGCGTGCCTGCGCCCAGACCATGGGAGCGCCTAGCGTGCATGCTGCGCCAATGGCGGCGCCTGAAACCAAGATACCTCGCCTGCTGATGATACGTGTCATGCCGTCTCCTTAATAAACAATGTTTCTCACAGCGAAACCAGGTTTCTTACAAGCGGAGTTTATCGCCTTCATCGCATGTGTCAACACCAGTTGAGACCCGGAGAACGAGGTGCCTCGT
>CAISIP010000626.1 GCA_903885415.1 uncultured beta proteobacterium | reverse complement strand
CGGTCGATGAAAACCGAGTTGTCATTCGCGACCGCCAGCGTCACACCCGGTGGCAGGTCTCGCTCCAACTTCACCATCAACTTCTGCACGCCCGCCGACAGGTCCAGCGGATTGGCTGTTGCCTGGCGGATGACGCCCAGCGCCACCGAATCGCGGCCGTTGAGCCGCACATTGGAACGCTCGTTGGCCGGACCGGTCTCCACCTTGGCCACGTCGCCGATGCGCACCGGCATACCGTTGACGGTGCGGATCACGATCTGGCGAAATTCCCCCGGTTGCTGCAGGTCGGTCGCAGCCGTCACGTTGAATTCGCGCTGCTTGCTTTCGATACGCCCGGCCGGAACCTCCAGGTTCGACCGACGAATCGCGTCTTCGACATCCTGCACCGTCAGCCGATAGGCCGCCAATCGGTCCGGGTCGAGCCAGATCCGCATCGAAAACTTGCGCTCCCCGTAGACCAGCACATCGGCGGCGCCGGGCGCCGTCTGTAACACCGGCTTGACCAGTTGGTTCGCCATCTCGGACAGCTGCAGCGGGTTGTGCGTGTCCGAGCTCATCGCCAGAAAAACCACCGGGAACGCGTCGGCCTCGACCTTGGCGATGACCGGCTCGTCGATGCCCTGCGGTAGGCGCAAGCGAACCCGCGACACCTTGTCGCGCACGTCGGCGGCCGCCGAATCGGCGTCGCGGCTGAGCGCAAAGCGGATGGAAATCAGGCTGCGTTCCTGGCGGCTCGACGAGGTAATCACGTCGACCCCCTCGATGCCGGCCAGCGAATCCTCCAGTATCTTGGTCACCTGGGCTTCGACCACCTGGCTCGATGCACCGGTGAAAACCGTCTGCACGCTGACCACCGGTTCGTCGATCTTGGGATATTCGCGCAGCGACAGCCGGCTGAACGACACGGCGCCGATCAGAACGATCAGCAGCGACAGAACGGTCGCAAAGACCGGGCGGCGTATGGAAGTTTCAGCGAGTTGCATGGCGGCGGTCTCAGCGGCTCGCCACCGAAGCCGGCGCGGCGGCGCCAGAGGCTGCAGCGCCGGCCGGCGCGCTGGACGGCGCTTGCGGCCGGCCCAGTTCGACGATGCGCAGCGGGCTGCCGTCGCGCTGCAGGCGCTGCTGACCGGCCAGCACGACCGTGTCACCTTCGAGCAGGCCGTCGACCACCTCCACCCGTCCGAATTGCCGCGCACCGAGCCGTACCTCCTGGCGCAGCGAAACAAACTTGGTATCGGGCGGCAAGGCGCTGGCGTCGACGCCGGCGACCGCTGCGGGCTCCACCACCTTGATGACAAACTGCCGCCCACCCTGGGGAACGATGGCTTCCTCCGGGATCAGCACCGCCGCCTCCTTGACCGCAAACACGGTCGTGACGCGGGCAAACATTCCCGGACGCAGCGGCGCCGCAGCGCCGGCGCCGCGGGCGCCGGCCGCAGCACCCCGGCTCGACGCGCTGGCCACGCTGGGGAGCCGGGAGGCGCTAGGCAATGAAGCCGCCAGCATCGGCGCGGGGCATCCGACCGACTCGCCGGCCGTGCTTGCAAGCGGCGCCGCGCTTGCGACGGCCGTCGACGCGGACCCGGACCGCGCAGGCCTTGCGCCCGCCATCGGCCGCACGCCCGCGCGCGCTGACGAAGCCGCGCCACCCGCCTGGCTGGCGCGGCCCGCCTGGGCCATCACCTCGCCCATCGTGTTGGGCAGCACCGCGCGCACGCCGACCGACCGGCCATTGACGTCCAGCAGCGGGTCAACCGCCTGCACCGATGCCTTGAAGATCCGGCCCGGGAACGCATCGAGTTGCAGTTCCACCTTCTGGCCAAGCTGCAGCTTGCTCTGATACCGTTCGGGCAGGCGGAAGTCGACATACATGCTGCCGATGTCCTCCAGATTGATCAGGTCTGCGCCGTCCTTGACGAAGTCGCCCGGGTTGATATTCCGGATCCCCACGGTACCGTCAAAGGGCGCGACGATTGCCATGCGCGACCAGCGTGCGCAAGACAGAGCCAATTGCGCCTCGGCCACCTGCAGGCTGGCCGAGCTCTCTTCGAGCACCCGCTGCGCGACAAAATTTTGCGCGACAAGCTCCTGGTTGCGTTTGTAGTTCGAAAGCGCAATCGACACCTGCGCCTGCGCCTGCCGGATCTCGGCCCTTTGCAAGGTGTCGTCGAGTTGCACCAGCACCTGGCCTTTGCGCACCATCGCGCCATCGGAAAAGCCCAGCGCCAGCACCCGGCCCGGAACTTCGGGGCGCAGCATCACGCTTTGCAGCGACCGCAGCGAGCCAACCGACTGCGCATCGTCCTGCAGCGTGGCGCGCTGGGCGCGCGCAACCTCGACGCCCGCGGCGCGCGCAGCAGAAGCGGGAGCCGCGGCGCTGGCGGCAGCGGACGCCCCCGGCGCGCTGCCGATTTCTTTGGGTAACAGTGGCTTGCCCATGTACCACCAGGCGGCACCCGATGCGGCCACGATGCCGATCACGGCGACGACGGAATAGATTGCTTTTGATGCCATTGAATGTCTCTGCTCATGATGCCGGTTTTCGTTCTCATACCCGCCCGGCTTGTGCGGGAATATAACAGGCTGGCGCGGGGTCTGCAGCCACCGCCAAATCGGCTCTTCACCGCCCCCGCCAGAGGCAATTAGCGGGCCCGCGTGCTGTCCACGCCGCGGTTGGCCAACTGGTCGGCACGTTCGTTGCCGGGGTCACCCGAGTGGCCCCGAACCCAGCGCCAATCGATGCGGTGTTCCCCCACAGCAAGCAGGGCGTCGAGCCGCAACCACAGGTCTGCATTCTTGACCGGCTGCTTGGCCGCTGTGCGCCAGCCGCGCGCCTTCCAGCCGACGATCCATTCGGTGATGCCCTTGCGCACATACTCGCTGTCCAGGTACAGCGTGACCTGGCAAGGACGCTTGAGCGCCCCGATCGCCTCGATCACCGCCATCAGCTCCATGCGGTTGTTGGTCGTCAGCGCCTCGCCGCCGAAGAGTTCCTTTTCACCGCCGTCCGACGACAGCAGCACACCCCAGCCGCCAGGCCCCGGGTTGCCCTTGCAGGCGCCGTCGGTATGGATCACGACCTGTTTCAATCGTCCACCCCGCTTTGCAGATCGTGGGGTCGCTGGCGCTTTGCGCCGCTGCGGTTGGCAATCGACACCGGTGCGCTGGCACGCGCGTGGCCGCTCTTCCATGCCGGTCCGAGCAGGCGCATTCCGCGCACGCGCTTGACCGCCACCAGAAAATACACGGCACCAAAAATCGGCCACCAGCGCGCGCCCGCGCGATCCATCCATTCAAAGCGATCCAGCCAGTGCGGCGCCGTCAGCGCCGGCCGGTAGCAGCCAAAGCGGCCAGACTCCACTTCGAAGCTCAGCAGGCGCAGCCAGTCGCGCAGCCGCCAGTAGCCGATCATCTGGTCGATCCCGGCCAGAAACGGGTCGCCCAGCCCCAGACGCTGGCGCAATTGCGCGCGCCGCTGGCGCAGGCCCCACAGGCTGACCGGGTTCATCGCGCTGATCACTACCCGGCCTTCAGGAACCAGCACCCGCTCGACCTCACGCAAGGTCGCGTGCGGGTCAGCGTGCAGCTCGAGCGCGTGCGGCAGCACCACCAGGTCCAGGCTATTGGCCGGAAAAGGCAGAGCGGCGAAGTCGCACACCAGGTGCGCGGCTTGAGGCACTTGGGATGAGGCAGCGCTCGTCGCGCCGGCGTCGTCGCTCGCAGCGATCCAGCGGTGCGGCATGCGATTGCTTTTGAGCGCGTCAAGAACCGGCAGGCCGAGTTGCAAAGCATGAAAACCGAAGATGTCGGCGACAACCCCATCGAGTTGCGCCCGCTCCCAATCGAGCAGATAAGCGCCATGCGGGGTTTGAAACCAGTCCTGTAAACCTGAACCTACAATGGCTTCGCTCATGAACCCCCGTCAGGCACCCGGTGCAGGGTGCAATGTGAAAAACATGCCGCTCCTGCCCCACGCCGGTTTCGGATCCGCGCACCGATTTTAGTCAACCGCCCCAGCCAGGCCCTGCAGGAGCAGCCCGGATGAACATTCTTCGCATCGCTGTGCTGGCCCCGGCGCTCCTGCTTGGCGCGTGCGCCGCGCTGGTCGCGCCGCCGCCAGGCGGCGAAACGACAGCGACAAGCCAACCTAAGGACGATGCTGCGGTGGCGACGCCCATGGCCGAGCGGCCCTCGGCCCCTGCCGGCACGGCGCCGCTGTCAGCTCCGGTGCAGGATCAGGCCGCGCCGCGCAGCGTGGCGGCCAGCACGCCGGCAGCCGTGACCACCGCCACGGCACCCCGCGGCCTCGTCCAGACGCCAGCGGCGAAGCCCAGCCTGCCCTTGGCCGGGCTCGACATGCTGCCAGGTAGCCCGGCGACAAACCGCCAGGTGGCCGCATTGATACCGCCGGGCGACCTGTGGGAGCGCATCCGGCGCGGCTTTGCCATGCCCAATCTCGACAGCGACCCGGTGCGCGAGCGCGAGCTGTGGTACGCCAGCCGGCCCGAATACATACAGCGCATGACCGAGCGCTCGCGCAAATACCTGTTTCATATCGTCGAGGAACTGGAGTTGCGCAATATGCCGTCGGAGCTGGCGCTGCTGCCCTTTGTCGAGAGTGCCTTTAACCCGCAGGCGGTGTCGAGCGCCAGGGCGGCGGGAATGTGGCAGTTCATGCCGGCCACCGGAAAGGACTTCGAGCTCAAACAAAACACCTTTCGCGACGACCGGCGGGACGTTCTGGCGTCGACCCGCGCGGCGCTGGACTATCTGCAAAAGCTCCACGGTATGTTCGGCGACTGGCACCTGGCGCTGGCGGCCTACAACTGGGGCGAGGGAAGCGTTGCGCGCGCGATCGAAAAGAACCGGCGCGCCGGCCTGGCAACCGATTACTGGGCGCTGTCGATGCCGGCCGAGACCCGGCTCTATGTTCCCAAGCTGCAGGCCATCAAGAACATCATCGCCGCGCCACAGACCT
>CAISIP010000625.1 GCA_903885415.1 uncultured beta proteobacterium | reverse complement strand
TTGAGGGTGTGACTTGCTAGGTGCACGAAGGGCAGTACTTTATGATGGGCGACAATCGCGACAATTCCATGGATTCACGTTACTGGGGCTTTGTGCCAGAGCGCAATATCGTGGGCAAGGCGATTTTTGTCTGGATGAACTTCAGCAGTCCCAAGCGCATTGGGTTCTTTAACTGACAGCAGCAGGAGAAAATAAATGGTCCTTCATCGCAAGTCCAAGCAGCGCGGTATTTCTTTTGTTGGGCTGATTTTTTTCGGCACCCTGATCGCTCTGGTGGGTGTGGTTGCTGCGCAGGTGGTGCCCACTGTGATTGAGTTCATGTCGGTCCAGAAAGCCGCGCAAAAAGCCGCCAACGAGGGGCAGACGCCAGTGGAAATCCGCATGGTCTTTGACAAGGCTTCTGCCATCGAGGACATCAAGTCTATTTCCAGCAAGGAACTCGACATCAGCAAGCAGGGCGACAAGGTGGTGGTCGGCTATAGCTACAAGCGCGAAATCCATCTGGTGGGCCCGGCCTATTTGACGCTCAAGTACGAAGGACGATCCAAATAAGGTGGCGAACAGTCTTCAGGAGTTGCAACGCCGCTTGCAACATGTTTTTGCCAATCCTTCACTGCTCACCCGCGCACTGACGCATCGCAGTTTTTCTGCCGACCACTATGAACGCCTGGAATTTCTGGGCGATTCAGTGCTGGGTCTAGCGATCTCCGATCTCTTGTATTCCCGCCTGGGAAGTCTGGACGAGGGCGACCTGTCGCGTGTGCGCGCCAATCTGGTCAAGCAAGAAACCCTGCACCAGCTTGCGCTGGACCTGGGGCTGGCCGATTTGCTGCGCCTGGGCGAGGGCGAGATGCGCTCCGGCGGCCAAAAGCGCCCCTCGATACTGGCCGATACGCTGGAGGCCATTATGGGTGCGGTGTACCTGGACGCCGGTTTTACGCCTGCGCAAGCCCTGGTGCAGCGTCTGTTTCAGGCGGTAGAAATCAATCCGCAAATGGACGCCATCGGCAAGGATGCCAAGACCGCCCTGCAGGAATGGCTGCAGGGGCGCAAGATGAAGGTGCCGGTCTACAAGGTGGTAGGCACCTTGGGCGCGGCCCACAAACAGACCTTTGACGTGGAGTGCGAAATCCCCGAGTTCCGACTGGCAGAGCGCGGCATTGGCGGCTCCCGCCGTGCCGGTGAGCAGGCTGCGGCCACCGCCATGTTGCAAACCCTTCAATCCAAATACCCAACATGACCACTGCCCCTAAAAAGACTCCCCCCCAAGCCGTATTCAAGACCGCCACCAAGGCCGAGAAACAGGCCGCCAAGCCACAGAAGAAACCTGCTGTCAGCACCGAGTTGCCGAAGAAGCCGGTGCTGCCTGCCAAGGCCGCCAAGCCTGCGGTGCAACGTCCTACCGAATCGTCGGACGATACCCAACCCGATCTGAACGCCATGCTCGAAGGCCTGCTCAAAAGCACGCCACGCCTGAGCGAACCCGGCACGCAAGCAGAGGGCCAACGCTGCGGCCTGGTGGCCATTGTGGGCAAGCCCAATGTGGGCAAGTCCACGCTGCTCAACGCCCTGGTGG
>CAISIP010000624.1 GCA_903885415.1 uncultured beta proteobacterium | reverse complement strand
TGCCCGGTGCTGGCGCTGAGCCGCTCGCCCACCACCCGGGCCATGATGTCGGTCGCGCTGCCGGCGGTAAATGGAACCACAATCTTGATGGTCTTACTGGGATATTCGGCACCCGCCGTTTGGGCCCCTGCGACGGCGGCGAAAAGGAGTGCTGCGAAGGCGAGCAAAGAACGCTTCATGAAGATGTCTCCCGAAAGATTGACAAGCCGCCGCCGCCAGGCTACCCGGTCCAGCATAGGGATTGGCACCGCCTAGCCCCGCCGCGAACGATTATCACCGTGGACCCGCCGCACCAGGGCCACAGGGCGATCCCCATGGCGCGCAACCCGGCGACAATGGCGCATCGAAACGCCCCACAACCACCGCAGCAAGGAGCCCCATGCGCATCACCCGTCCGGCACCCGCCGCTTACCGCCGCATTGCAACCGAAGAGGCCTTCGCGCCCAAGGAACTGATCGACATCTACCGCAAGATCCTGCAACAAAAGACGGTCGACCCGGGTTTTGCGAACCTGATGGGCTTCTACATGAGCAGCCCCAGCGAGCGAGCGCGCCACATCATGTCGTGCCTGCTGGATCTGGACGAACAGCGGATCCGCCACATGGACGAGGCAGGCGTCGACATGCAGGTGCTGGCGCTGACCTCGCCCGGTGTGCAGATCATGGACCGCGACACCGCGGTGGCATTCGCGCCGCTGGCCAATGACCTGCTCGCCGAAGCGATCGCGCGCCACCCGACCCGGCTCGCCGGAATGATCGCGGTGGCGCCGCAGGACCCGGCCGCCGCAGCCAAGGAAATCGAGCGCTGCGTCAGCAAACTCGGCCTGCACGCGGTGGTCATCAACTCGCATACCCACGGCGAGTATCTGTCGGACCCAAAATTCTGGGACATCTTCGAGGCCGCCGAGGCGCACGACACGCCGATTTACCTGCATCCCAACGCGATGCCGGCGAGCATGATCGGGCATTTTCTGGAAGCCGGTCTCGACGGAGCCGTCTACGGTTTCGGCGTTGAGACCGGGTTGCACGCGCTGCGCATCATCACCTCGGGGGCGCTCGACCGCTTCCCCAAGCTGCAAATCATCCTGGGCCACATGGGCGAGGCGCTGCCGTTCTGGTCGTACCGGCTCGACTACATGCATGCGGCGACGGTTCGTTCCAAGCGCTACGACGCGATCAAGCCGATCGGGCGCAAGCCCAGCGATTACCTGAAGGACAACTTCCACATCACCTGCAGCGGGATGGCCTGGCCGCAGGCGATCAAGTTCACACAGGATCTGGTGGGGACCGACCGGGTCCTCTACGCGATGGACTACCCCTACCAGCACGCCGTCGAGGAAGTGCACGCGCTCGACGCGATGGACATGCCGGCCGAGGTCAAGCGCGCCTTTTTCCAGACCAACGCCGAGAAGCTATTCAAGATCGCGCCGCTCTAAGCGGCCTGGCACGCAGCGGCGTCGGCGTGCGCTTATCCCCGGCAGCCGGAGCCGCCGACCTGCCATGCCCACCCTGACCATGCCTGCGATCACCCTGGACGACTGCCTGCTGCGCGACGCGCAGGATCCGCTGCGCGGGTTGCGCGAACAGTTCAGCCTGCCCGCTGGCGTGATCTACCTCGACGGCAATTCGCTCGGCCCCTTGCCAAAGGCCACTGCGGCGCGGGTCGGCGCGGTGGTGGCGCAGGAGTGGGGCCAGGGCCTGATCCGGTCCTGGAACGACGCCGGCTGGTTCGACATGCCGCAACGTCTGGGCGACCGTATCGCGGCGCTGGTGGGCGCCGACCCGGGCGAACTGGTTGCCACCGACAGCACCTCGATCAACCTGCACAAGGTGCTCGGCGC
>CAISIP010000623.1 GCA_903885415.1 uncultured beta proteobacterium | reverse complement strand
GAAGCCGAGGTCTCGCCGGTGCTGATCCGGACTGCCGACGAGTACGCCCAAACCATGCTGCGGGACGGTGCCGTGATCGTCGGCTTTGCCGAGCGTCGCGCCGAGATTGCGCGCCAACTGGAGCAGGCCTGCCAGAGGCTTGGCGCAGGCGTGCGCGCGGTGCAGGACGACGCGCTGCTGGATGAGGTGACTGGACTGGTCGAGCGGCCGAACATTCTGGTGTGCTCCTTTGACGAACAGTTTCTGGAGGTGCCGCAGGAATGCCTGATCCTGACCATGAAGGCGAACCAGAAATACTTTCCCTTGCTCGACGCAGCGGGCCGGCTCACGAACCGTTTCCTAGTCGTCAGCAATATCAGCCCGTCGGACAGCAGCGCCATCGTTGGCGGCAACGAGCGGGTGGTGCGTCCGCGCCTGGCCGATGCAAAGTTCTTTTACGACCAGGATCGCAAGAAGCCGCTGCAAGCCCGCGTCGAGGCCCTGTCGCGGGTCGTCTATCACAACAAACTGGGGTCGCAGGGCGAGCGCGTCGAGCGGGTGCGTACGATTGCCCGCGCGATCGCCGCACTGCTGGGCGACGCGGCGCTGGCCGCCGCCGCCGACACGGCCGCCCAGCTGGCAAAGGCTGACCTGGTGACCGACATGGTCGGCGAATTTCCCGAACTCCAGGGGATCATGGGCGGGTACTACGCGCGCCATGACGGCTTGGGAGAAGCGCTCTCTTTCGCGATCGAGGACCATTACAAGCCGCGCTTTGCAGGAGACGCTTTGCCGCGCAACCAGGTCGGCGTGGTCCTGGCCCTGGCCGATAAGCTGGAGACTCTCGCCGGCATGTTCGGCATCGGCAATCTGCCGACCGGCGACAAGGACCCTTTCGCGCTGCGCCGCCACGCCCTGGGCGTCGCCCGTATGTTGGTCGAGCTGTCGCTGCCGCTGCATTTCCAGGCGCTGACCCGGATTGCTTTCGCGGCCTTTGCTCCCGGACTGTTGCAGGATCAGAGCGCCGCACTGGACGAATTCATGCTGGAGCGGCTCAAGGGGTACCTGCGCGACGGCGGCTTCTCGGCCGCCGAGGTCGACGCCGCCATCCACGCGCGCAGGCTGGGCGAATGGGCCAGCGTGCCAAAGCGCCTGGCCGCGGTGCGCGCCTTTGCCGCTTTGCCGGAGGCACTTGCGTTGGCGGCCGCCAACAAGCGCATTGGCAACATCCTCAAGAAGGAAGCTCCGGTGGATCCGCATGTGAGTGAGGTGCTGTTGCGCGAACCCGCAGAAGTGGCCTTGTACACCGCCCTGCGCACTTTCGGTCCCACGGCCGGGGCCCAATTTGACGCCGGCGATTACACCGCTTCGCTACAGACCCTGGCTGCCTTGCGTGTCCCGGTGGATGCGTTCTTTGACGCGGTCATGGTCAATGCGCCCGAAATAGATTTGCGCCTGAACCGGCGCGGTTTGTTGCAGTCGCTGCACGACGCGATGAACCAGGTTGCCGACCTGTCCCGACTGGCTTCCTGATGCAATCGATGAAACTGGTCGTGCTCGACCGCGATGGGACCATCAACGAAGAATGCGCCGAGTTTGTAGAGACGCCCGAGGCCTGGAAGCCCTTGCCTGGCGCCCTGGAGGCCATCGCAAGGCTTAACCACGCCGGCTGGCACGTGGTGGTCGCCTCCAACCAAAGTGGTCTGGGACGCGGGCTGTTTGACGTGGCGCTGCTCAACGCGGTGCAAGCTAAGATGCACCGGATGCTGGCCGCTGTGGGCGGGCGCATCGACGCGGTGTTCTTTTGCCCGCATGCGCCGGACGAGGGCTGCCAATGCCGCAAGCCGCGCCCCGGCCTGTTCGAGCAGATCGGTGAGCGCTACGGCGTCGACCTGAGTGGAATGCCTGCTGTCGGTGACATGGAAGAGGACCTGCTCGCCGGGCTGGCTGCCGGATGCGAGCCGCATCTGCTACTGACCGGTCGGGGTGCCGCCTACCGCGGGCGAACGCTGCCCGAATTCTTTCCGGCAGCGACCATCGTGCATGAGAACCTAGCAGCCTTTGCCGACTTCCTGATCCGCCGCGATGCCCCTGTCGGCACGGCCGCCACACGCTAGGCCTGCTCGCGCGTCGAATGAATCCCGATCATTTTCCGGGCTCCGGATGGCGCTGATCCGTTCGCTACTGCATATGCTGTGGATGTTGCTCACCGTAGTTCCGTGGGGAATCATCATGCTGCTGGCGTCTTTGTGGACGCGCGGTACACCGCTGTGGTGGATGGCGGTGCGTTGGCTGGGCTGGGCCACGGGAGGCGCGCGTGTTCTGCTGGGAATCCGGGTCCGGGTCAGCGGGATGGAGAATCTGCCCGATGGCGCAACCAGTCCGGCCATCCTGCTGGTCAAGCACCAGTCCACCTTCGAGACCTTCCTGCTGCCTACCCTGATGCCGCACCCTCTGGCCTATGTGTTCAAGAAGGAGTTGCTATACCTACCGTTCTTCGGCTGGGCGATGGGAAGGCTGGACATGATCCATATCGACCGCAGCCTGCGGGCCAAGGCCTTTAACAAGGTTGTGGTGCAGGGCAAGGAACTGCTCGCGCGCGGCATCTGGATCATCATGTTTCCGGAGGGAACTCGGATCCCGCGCGGGCAGCGTGGCGTCTACAAGTCCGGCGGAACCCGGCTGGCGATCGAGACCGGCGCACCGGTGATTCCGATTGCCGTCACGTCGGCCAAGTGCTGGCCGCGCAAGGCTTTTGTCAAGAGGCCGGGCTTGGTCGACGTATCGATCGGCAAGCCGATTCCCAGTCAGGGACGCCAACCCGAAGAGCTGATGCGCGAAGTCGAAGCCTGGATAGAGGCCGAAATGCACAGGCTCGACCCCGACGCCTACCGCTAAGCCAATTCGACCATGCGCAGCCTGCTGCAGTTCAGCCTTGACCTGTTTGCGCCACAGGAAGCTGTGCCGCAGGCGCCAGCCGTCGCGCCCCTTTCGGCCGGTGACGGACTGCCGCCGGCGGTATTTCGCCATCCGCGTTCCAACCGCGAAGCCCGACTGGGCGACGCGATCGTCGGCTATGAATTCAGGCGAGGAAAACGCCGAACCATCGGCTTTGTGGTCGGCCCGGACGGGCTGGTTGTTAGCGCGCCAAAATGGGTGCCGTTGTACGAGGTGTCGGCGGCACTGGAGGAAAAGTCGGCCTGGATCGTCCAGAAGCTCGGCCAGGCGCGCGAACGCCATCTGCGCATGGCGTCAAGCCGCATCGAGTGGAAGAACGGCGCCATGCTGCCCTTTCTGGGCGAGCAGGCGGTGGTCGTGATCGACCCGGGCCATGGCTTTTCCGATGCGGGGGCGGTTCTGCAGGAGGACCCGGACGCGCCGCCGGGTGCGCCGCGCCTTCGGCTGCGTCTGGGCTTGGCGCAGCAGGCCAGCGCCGACCAGATCCGAGATGCCGTGCAAGCCTGGCTGATGCGCCAGGCCAAACGCGTTTTTACCGAACGCCTCGACCATTTCGCGCCGCTGCTCGGGGTGCATTGGCGCAAGCTCTCGCTCAGCAGCGCCGGAACCCGGTGGGGCAGTGCGCGTGCCGACGGCTCGATCCGCTTGCATTGGCGCCTGATCCACTTTCGTGTTGGCGTGATTGACTATGTCGTCGCGCACGAGCTAAGCCACTTGCGCGTGATGGACCACAGTCCGCGTTTTTGGGATACGGTGCGCGCGGTGGTGCCGGACTACGCAGCGCTGCGACTGCAGCTCAAAGACGAGGCGCTGGCGCCCTGGTCCTGAGATTGCAAAACCGAGCTCACACCGCGCTGAACCGGTAAATGCCGTCATCGCACATCGTGCGATGCAGTCGACCTTCAAACCACAGCGCATGAAGATGCGCGACCGACTCCCCCATCGCAAATGTCGTCTGGTGCAGGTCGAGCTTGCGCTTGAAGATGACGGGCAGCATATCGCTCGCGCTGCAGGCGCGCTCGGCGCAGGCGGTCAGCACTTCGGCCAACCGCTCGCGGTGGTGTGCATGCAGTTGCTCGATCCGGATGTGCAGCCCGGTGAATGGTTTTCCGTGCGAAGGCAGGGTCAGCGTGTCGACCCGCAGCGCGCGAAACTTGTCGATCGAATCGAGGAAATGCTTGAGGGCGTTGGACTCGGGCTCCACCTCGTAGACGCTGACATTGGTCGATATGCGCGGTAGCATCATGTCGCCGCCGATCAGCAACCCGTCGTCCGCGCAGTACAGCGCAATATGCTCCGGCGAGTGGCCATAGCCGCTGATGCAGGTCCATCGGCGTGCGCCGACGTGCAGCGTGTCGCCGTCCATCATGCGCCGGTAGCTTGGTGGAACCGCCGGAACCAGATTGGAAAAATAGTGGGATCGGGCCCGGATTTGCTCTGCCATGCCGGGGTCGGTGAGGCCGTGCGCGGCAAAAAAGCGGGCGGCCGACTCGCCGCCAAAAGCGCTGGCCCCCATGGCGCCGAGTCGCGCGACGTGGTAATCGGTGGCACTGGCCCACAGGGGGACATCCCAGCGCTCGCACAGCCAATAGGCCAGGCCGATGTGGTCGGGGTGCATATGCGTCACGATCACCCGAAGTATCGGCAGGCCTTCGAGTTGGGTGGAAAAAATCTGCTCCCACTGGGCCTTCGACTCGTCGCGTGAAATGCAGCAATCGACCACGCTCCAGCCTTGCCGGCCGTCTATGTTGTCGCGCAGCAGCCACAGATTGATATGGTTGAGCGCGAACGGAAGGTCCATCCGGATCCATCGGACGCCGGGCGCCACCTCGATCGTCGACCCCGCGGTCGGCAGGGCGTCGCCCATCGGGTAGTGGAGCTGACTTTCAAGTGCGTTCATCGGCGATGCCTGCTATGGTGGGCGACGGTTTGACGTTTACGTAAACGTAAGATTTAATCCACGCATTGTATTTACCCGGTGCGCCTGGCGCGCCGCCTGCGTCTTTTCTGATCCACCATGGCAACCCACTACACCATCAGCGACCTGGCCAAGGAGTTTGATCTCACGACCCGCGCGATCCGGTTCTACGAGGATATGGGATTGCTGCGGCCCGAGCGAACCGGCCCTGCCGGCCGCAGCCGTGCCTACAGCGCACGCGACCGAACCCGGCTCAAGCTCACCCTGCGCGCCAAGCGCCTGGGCCTGTCTCTGAGCGAGGCGCGCGACATCATCGACACCTACGACAGTCCGCGCGACACCGGGCCGCAGCTAAAGAAGTTTTTGCAGGTATTGGCCACCCACCGCGGGGCATTGGAAGAGCAGATGGCCGACCTGATCGCCAATCTGGAGGAAGTCAAGGCGCATGAAAAGGAAGCGCGCTCCCTGCTGCTGAAAGTCGAAAAAGCCTCCGGCGGCGCCTCGAAAACCGCTGTGGATCGCGGATAATCGCGTTGACGTTTACGTAAACGTCACTTCTTCTGCCGTCTTGCACCTGACCCACCGCCCCAGCCCATGCACCCAGACCCCGCAGCAAACGCCGCCGAACACCCGGAACTGCACCGGCGTGTACGCGAGAGCTTCGGGCGTCAGGGTTTGATGGCGCATTGGTCTGCGGAACTGGTGCGGGTGGCACCCGGCCTGTGCGAGGTGGCGCTTGACTACAGCGAGCGCGTGACGCAGCAACAGGGCGGATTCCATGGCGGCGCCATCGGCGCGTTGGCCGACATCGCCGGTGGCTATGCCGCGCTGACCGTCATCCCCGAGGGAATGGAGGTCACGACCGTCGAGTACAAGATCAATTTCCTCAGCGCCCATATCGGCGGTAGGCTGCTGGCTACCGGTCGGGTCCTGAAGGCCGGCAAGCGCATCATCGTCACCACCGCAGAAGTGGAGCACATAGACGACCAGGGCCAGCGCACTGCATGCGCGCTGATGCAGCAAACGCTGGCGTCGGTCGCCAAGCGCTACTGAATGGCCCCGCGCGCCCATGGCCTTGAACACATGCCCACCGTAGCGACCTGGAGAGCAGCATGAACATGCCCGGATTGGACTTTCAACTCGGCGAGGACATCGACGCCTTGCGCGACACCGTGCGCGCATTCGCGCAGGCAGAGATTGCTCCGCGCGCTGCAGAAATCGATCGCAGCGACCAGTTTCCGATGGACCTGTGGCGCAAGATGGGGGCATTGGGCGTGCTCGGCATCACCGTTGACGAGACCTATGGCGGTGCGGCAATGGGCTACCTTGCGCACATGATCGCGATGGAGGAAATAAGCCGCGCGTCGGCCTCGGTCGGTCTGAGCTATGGCGCCCACAGCAACCTGTGTGTCAACCAGATCCGACGCAATGGCAGCGAGGCGCAGCGGCAAAAATATCTGCCCAAGCTGATCAGCGGCGAGCATGTTGGCGCGCTGGCGATGAGCGAGTCTGGCGCCGGCAGCGACGTGATCTCGATGCAGCTCAAGGCGCAGGACAAGGGAGACCATTACCTGCTCAACGGCAGCAAGTTCTGGATCACCAACGGTCCGGACGCCGATACGCTGGTGGTCTATGCCAAGACCGAACCCGAACTCGGCGCGCGCGGCGTCACCGCCTTCCTGATCGAAAAAGGCATGGCAGGATTCTCGATCGCGCAAAAGCTCGACAAGCTCGGAATGCGTGGCAGCCATACCGGTGAACTGGTGTTTCGCAATGTCGAGGTGCCGCTCGAAAACATGCTCGGCGGCCTCAACAGTGGCGCGAAGGTGCTGATGAGCGGACTCGATTACGAACGCGCGGTGTTGGCAGCGGGTCCGATCGGGATCATGCAATCGGTGATGGACAACGTGCTGCCCTATATTCACGACCGCAAGCAGTTCGGCCAGAGCATCGGTGAGTTCCAGCTCATACAGGGCAAGGTGGCGGACATGTATACCGCCCTGCAGGCGGGTCGAT
>CAISIP010000622.1 GCA_903885415.1 uncultured beta proteobacterium | reverse complement strand
GTCTGGGAATGGACCGCCAGCACCGCCTTGGGCTACCCCGGTTTTGTCCCGCATCCATGGCGGGCTTGGTCGCAGGACTGTTTTGGCAGCCACAAGGTGCTGCGCGGTGCGTCCTTCGCGACCCGCGCGCGCATGAAGGATCCGAAGTTCAGGCGCTTCGCGCTACCGCAGTGCGATCATATTTTTGCGGGCTTTCGCTCTTGCGCGATGTGAATTTCCACCAGGGAAGCAGGGCGCGCAGCGACTGCACCTCGCCGCTGCCGGCGGGTTGGTAACCGTCCATCGCGGCTAGCTTTTCCCGCCAATGCGCGCTGCGCAACAGCGCGCGCAGCGCCCGGGTCGCCGGTTTTTCGAGCGCCGACTTCAGGCACACCAGATGGTAATTTTCCTGCGCCAATGCAATGAAATCCAGGCCCTGGCTGCGCGCTGCGACGGCTATGCCCAGCCCTGCGTCGGCGCTGCCGCTGGCCACCGCGTGCGCCACCGCTGCGTGCGAGGGTTCGGTGCGCTCGTAGCCCTGTAGGTCGGCGCCGCGCATACCGTCTTGCGCCAGAAGCTCATCGAGCACCACCCGGGTGCCGGTGCCGTGTGCCCGGTTCACAAAGCGCGCCTGGCTGCGCTGCAGATCGCGCAGCGAATGGATCGCCAGCGGGTTAGATGGCGCCACCATCAGGCCCTGGGTGCGCTGCGCGAAGCCAATGATCTTGTGCCGCCCGGGTTGCAACAGCGGCTTATAGATACGTTCGGCCAGCGACCCCGGGGCCGGCTGCTGCAGCGTGTGAAAGCCGGCGATTTCGCATCGACCCTCGTTGAGCGCGCGGATCGCGTCGACGCTGCCGCAAAAACGGATGTCCAGGTGCAAAGCCCCCTGCGGCTCGTCGTGTTGCCCATGGTCCATCGCCAGCGCCTGTTCGCGCAGTGCGGCCAGCGCGTCGTCATGGCTTGCGTACAGCGTGAGCACATGCGCGCTGTCGTCAAAAGCCACCGCGAAGGCGCGCTCGAGTTCTGCACGCAGCGACTCAATCTGCGGCGCCAGTCGCGCCTGCGCCTGGCGCTCCGCCCACATCAGCTTGTTGCCAAACTCGCTCAGGCGTGCCGGCTGGCCTTTTTCCCACAGCACAAGCCCGTTGCCCAGTTCGCTCTCCCAGCGCTTGAGTTCACCCCAGACATGGCGGTAGGAAAAGCCAAGCGCGCGCGCAGCGCCTGAAATCGACCCGTGCACGGCTACCGCCTGCAGCAGCGCAATCAGCGGGTTGCGCACCGTGGCGGGTCCGCTTTCGCGTCCGAGGGTGTAGTGAAACTGGATCCTATGCAAGTTGCTTCCTATCGCCGGGTTATGCCGCGGCGCCTACCATACCTGAACTTATGTCCACCTTTTCACAAAGCGCTGCCACCGCCTTCGATCTGGTTGTCTCCAACGACCCGGTCCTGTGGGCCATCGTGGCGCGCTCGCTGGGGGTGAGCGCCAGCGCCTGTCTGATCGCATGCGCCCTGGGGTTGCTGATGGGCGCCTGGTTGGGCGTCGCGCGCGTTGTCGCGCGCGACGCGGTGCTGGCGGTGCTCACCGCGTTGCTGGCGATTCCCTCGGTGGTGGTCGGGCTGATCGTCTACCTGCTGCTGTCGCGCTCGGGTCCGCTGGGATTCCTCGGCTGGTTGTTCAGTTTCAAGGCGATGGTGCTGGCGCAATGCGTGCTGGTGCTGCCGGTCGTTACTGCGCTGACGCGCCAGTCGGTGGAAGACGCCGAGCGCGCACATGGCGAACAATTGCGCTCGCTTGGCGCCGGCACATGGCTGCGTGCTGTGTTGCTGGCCTGGGACGAGCGCTATGCGCTGCTCACGGTGCTGCTGGCGGCTTTCGGGCGGGCGGTGTCCGAGGTCGGCGCGGTGATGATCGTGGGCGGCAACATCGACGGCTTTACCCGGGTGATGACCACCGCCATCGCGCTGGAGACCAGCAAGGGCGACCTCGCGCTGGCGATGGCGCTGGGGCTGGTGCTGCTGGCAGTGGTACTGCTGCTCAACGCCGCGATCGCGCTGCTGCGCGGCTGGCGCGAGCGCTCGGAAGGGGCTCCTGCCGCGGGCTTGCTGGCGTGACAAGCGCTCTATTCGAGTTGTCGGCGGTTGGTGTGCGTTTCGGCGCGCTGGCCGCGTTGTCGGACCTGTCACTGCGCATCAACGCCGGTGAGCGGGTTGCCCTGGTGGGTAGCAATGGCAGTGGGAAAAGCACCTTGCTGCGCCTCTTGCACGGGCTGCAGCCGCCTACTGCGGGCCGCTTGCGGGCTGCAGCAGCTTCGCGGCAGGCGATGCTGTTCCAGCGGCCCTTCATGCTGCGTGCCTCGGCGCGTGCCAATGTCGCGCTGGGCCTGTGGCTTGCAGGCGTTTCCTGGGGCATGGCCTGCCGCCAGGCCATGCAGGGCCTGGCGCGCGTCGGCCTGGCCGAAGTCGGCGAGCGCAGTGCCCGCACGTTGTCGGGTGGACAGCAGCAACGCCTGGCGTTGGCGCGCGCCTGGGTGCTGGCGCCCGAGGTGATGCTGCTCGACGAACCTACTGCGAGCTTGGATCCGCATGCCAAACGCGAGGTTGAGGCGCTGATGGCCGACTTCGGCGCCGGTGGCGACGGGCGCCCGATGACGATGATCTTCGCCAGCCACAACCTGGGGCAGGTCAAGCGCCTGGCCAGTCGTGTCTTGTACCTGGAACGCGGGCGCCTGCTGGCCGACCTGCCGGTGCAGGACTTCTTCAACGCGCAGCGGCTGCAGGCGACTGCACCGGCGGCGCACTTATTTGTTAAAGGAGAACTGGTATGAGCTTCGTGTGTGCGTCCAAGCTTCGTATCCGCTGGAAGAATGGCATCGCCATCGTACTGTGCGCGCTGGCCGTTGGTGCAAGCTACGCGCAGTCCATCGTGATGGCATCGACCACCTCTACCGAGCAATCGGGTCTGTTCACCCACCTGTTGCCAGAGTTCAAGCGCGCCAGCGGAGTCGACATCAAGGTCGTGGCACTTGGAACCGGCCAGGCGCTTGACATGGCGCGCCGCGGCGACGCCGACGTGGTGTTCGTGCACGACCGCGAGGCTGAGGAACTGTTCCAGGCGCAGGGCTTCGGTGTCCGGCGCCTGCCGGTGATGTACAACGACTTTGTCTTGGTCGGACCGCGGGCAGACCCGGCGGGCGTCCGCGGGCGCGACATCGCGCTGGCGCTGCGCAAGTTGTCGGCGGCCAACGCCGCCTTTGTCTCGCGTGGCGACAAGAGCGGAACCCATGCGGCCGAACTGCGCTTTTGGAGCCTGTCCGGGCCGGGCGTGCGCAAAGCCGACGCTTACCGGGAGTGCGGCTGCGGCATGGGCCCGGCGCTGAACATCGCATCGGCCAGTGGCGCCTATGTGCTGGCCGATCGCGGAACCTGGCTCAATTTCAAGAACCGCGGTGAGCTGACGGTGCTGGTCGAGGGCGACGAGCGCCTTTTCAACCAGTACGGCGTGATGCTGGTGAACCCGCTAAAGCACCCGCATGTCAAGGCATTGGACGGTCAGAAGTTCATCGATTGGGTGGTGTCTGCGCCGGGTCAGGACGCCATCGCGCGCTACCGGATCGGCGGCGAGTCGGTGTTCTTTCCTAACGCGGCCAGCGCACGCTAGCTCAGGCGCGCTGCGCCAACAGGAAGACCGCGCTGCGCAATCCGGCGACCGTCAACGCGAGCGATCCGAAGAGGTGCAGGCACGCGGTGCTCAGCGCCAGCGCGTAGCGCTGCTGGCCCAGCAGGTCGACGACTTCGGCCGAGAAACTGGAGAAAGTGGTCAGCGCGCCCAGAAAACCGGTCACCAGCGCCAGCCGCCAGACCGGATCAAGTTGCGGCAGCGCCTGAAAAACTGCGACGCACACGCCGACCAGATAACCGCCAATCAGGTTCGCGGCGAGGGTGCCCAATGGGATGAGCGCGCCTGGGCTCAGCCACAGACCCAGGCCCCAACGGGCGAGGGCCCCGAGGCTCGCGCCGATGCAGATGGCCGCGACGGACAGCATCGGCCCTAGCCTTGCGGCCGCCTCAGGGTGCGCCGCGCCTTGGGGCGGACCGACGGGAAAAATAGCGTGGGTGGCATCAGCAGTTCCGGATTCTGCAAACAGGCGCTATGGGCCGGTAGCCCCCGCAGTTTAAAGCGTCCCGTTTTCGGGGCAGAATCGGGCGCATGCGCAGTCCCAGCATCGCAGATCCAGCCCGCAACCCGCCTCGAGCAACCTGAAGGCGCGTCGCAGCGTGTACGGGCCCACCGTCGCTCAACCCAGCCGTTCGCAGCGCTGGCAGTTTTGGATCGACCGCGGCGGCACTTTCACCGACATCGTGGGGCGCCAGCCCGATGGCGCTCTGGTCACGCACAAGCTGCTGAGCGATAACCCGGAGCAGTACCGCGACGCCGCGGTTGCCGGCATCCGCCACTTATTGGGCCTGCGGTCCGACGAGCAGGTGACGCCAGACCGGGTGGAATGCGTCAAGATGGGTACCACAGTGGCGACCAACGCGCTGCTTGAGCGCAAGGGCGAGCCTACGCTGCTGGTCACGACCCGCGGTTTTCGCGATGCGCTGCGCATTGCCTATCAGAACCGCCCGCGCCTGTTCGACCGGCGCATCGTGCTTCCCGAGTTGCTGTACAGCGCCGTCGTCGAGGCGAACGAGCGCATCGGTGCGCACGGTGAGCTGGTGTTGCCGCTCGACGAGGCGCTGCTGCGCGAACAACTGCGCGCGCAGCACGCACAGGGTTTTCGCAGCGTGGCGGTCGTCTTCATGCATGGTTACCGTTACACCGCGCATGAGACCGCTGCAGTGGGCATCGCCCGCGAGCTGGGCTTTGAACAGATCAGCGCCTCGCATCAGACCAGCCCGTTGATGAAATTTGTCAGCCGTGGCGACACCACGGTGGTTGACGCGTATCTGTCGCCCATCCTGCGCCGCTATGTCGAGCAGGTGGCCTCCGAGATGCCGGGAGTGCCATTGCTGTTCATGCAGTCCTGCGGCGGGCTCACCAATGCCCACGCATTCGCCGGAAAGGACGCGGTTCTCAGCGGTCCCGCCGGCGGCATCGTCGGCATGGCGCGCACCGCCGCGCTGGTCGGGCACGATCGGGTGATCGGTTTCGACATGGGCGGCACCTCGACCGATGTGTCGCATTACGCCGGCGAATTCGAACGCGAATTCGAAACCCAGGTCGCCGGGGTGCGTATGCGCGCGCCGATGATGAGTATCCACACCGTCGCCTCGGGCGGAGGCTCGCTGCTGGCGTTTGACGGTGCGCGCCTGCGCGTCGGTCCGCACAGCGCCGGTGCCAATCCCGGGCCGGCGAGCTACCGCCGTGGCGGACCGCTGACCGTGACCGACGCCAATTTGCTGGTCGGCAAGCTGCAGCCGCGCTATTTCCCGAAGGTGTTCGGACCTGCCGCCGATCAGGCGCTGGACCTCGAGGTGGTGCGCCAGAAGTTCGCCGCCCTGGCGGATCGGGCCGGACGCAGCGCCGAGGACCTTGCGCAGGGTTTTATCAGCATCGCGGTGCAGCAGATGGCCAATGCGATCAAGAAGATATCGGTCGCACGGGGTTACGACGTGACGCGGTACACGCTGCAGTGTTTTGGCGGAGCTGGCGGCCAGCATGCGTGCCTGGTCGCCGATGCGCTCGGAATGGAGCGGGTACTGGTGCACCCGCTGGCTGGCGTTCTCAGCGCCTACGGAATGGGTCTGGCTGACCGTACGGTGATGCGCGAGCAGTCGGTGGAACTGCCGCTGACGGTCGAGGCGCTGCCAGAGCTTGCGCAGGTCCTGGCCAGTCTGGCGCAGGCGGCGCGGGCCGAGATGGTGCGCCAGGGCGCCGACGCGCAGGGGATCGAGATGCGCCAACGGGTGCACCTGCGCTACCAGGGCAGCGACTCGGCGCTGGTGCTAGATTGCCCGCCGCTCGACGGCCATGATCCAGAAGCTGTACTCGGCCGGCTCAGGGAAGGTTTCGACGCCGCCTACCGGCAGCGCTACGCCTTCTTGATACAGGGTCGCGGACTGGTCGTCGAGGCGGCCTCGGTGGAGGCGCTGGTCGCCGGCGAAACCCCTGTCGAGCAGCGCCAGGAACTGCAACCTGCGCGCGACCTGTTTGCCTGCGGCGTCGTTCGCGAGACGGTCCGCATGCTCAGTGGCGGACAGTCGGTCCAGGCGGCATTGCTGCTGCGCGAAGAGCTTTGCCACGGCGACGCCGTCGCCGGACCGGCCATCATTGCGGAAACAAATGCGACGACGGTGGTCGAAGCCGGCTGGGAGGCCACCGTGGGCGCTGGCGGCCACTTGCTGATTGCCCGGCGCGCCGCGCGGACGCCGCAGTACGCCGTCGGCACATCAGCAGACCCGGTGCTGCTTGAGCTGTTCAACAACCTGTTCATGAACATCGCGGAGCAGATGGGTTTGCAGTTGCAAAATACCGCGCACTCGGTGAACATCAAGGAAAGGCTGGATTTCAGCTGCGCATTGTTCGACGCAGCCGGCAACCTGATTGCCAACGCGCCGCATATGCCGGTGCATCTGGGCTCGATGGGCGAGAGCATCAAGACCGTCATCCGGGAGAATGCAGCCGGCATGCGCGAGGGTGACGTCTACGCGCTCAACGACCCCTACCACGGCGGAACCCACTTGCCGGACATCACCGTCATCACGCCGGTTTACTTGGATGGCGAGCCGGTTTTTTTCGTCGGCTCCCGCGGGCACCATGCCGACGTGGGCGGAACCACCCCAGGATCAATGCCGCCGTTTTCGACGCGCATCGAGGAGGAGGGCGTGCAGATCGACAACTTCAAGCTGGTCGATGGCGGCGTACTGCGTGAAGAAGCCATGCTCGCGCTGCTGCAATCGGGCCGCTGGCCGGCGCGCAATCCGCAACAAAACCTGGCGGATCTGCGCGCGCAGATTGCCGCCAATGCAAAAGGCTTGCAGGAGCTGCGCAAGATGGTGGTGGAGCACGGTCTGAACCGGGTCCAGGCCTATATGCGCCATGTGCAGGACAACGCCGAGGAGTCGGTTCGCCGGGTGATAGCGCGGCTGCGCAACGGTGCTTTCACGCTCGTTCTGGACAATGGCGCCCGGATCAGCGTGGCGATCCGGGTCGACGCGGTCGCGCGCAGCGCCGAGATCGACTTCAGTGGCACGTCGCAGCAGCAGGGCAACAACTTCAACGCGCCGACGGCGGTCTGCATGGCGGCCGTTCTCTATGTCTTTCGATCGCTGGTTGACGACGACATACCGCTCAATGCGGGCTGTCTCAAGCCGCTCAAAGTGATCATCCCGTCGGGGTCGATGCTCAATCCCAACCCGCCAGCATCGGTCGTAGCCGGCAATGTCGAGACCTCGACTTGTATCACCAACGCGCTGTTTGGCGCGCTCGGCCTGATGGCAGCGAGCCAGTGCACCATGAACAACTTCACCTTTGGAAACGCGCGCTACCAGTACTACGAGACGATTGCGGGCGGATCGGGGGCTGGCGCGCTGACCGACGCGCAGGGCAGGGTGGTCGGTGGATTCGACGGGGTGAGCGTGGTGCAAACCCACATGACCAATTCACGCCTGACCGACCCCGAGGTGCTTGAGTTCCGGTACCCGGTGCGACTTGAGGGCTACACGCTGCGCGTCGGGTCCGGCGGGGCGGGGCGCTGGCGCGGCGGCGACGGTGGCGTCCGCCGATTGCGTTTTCTGGAGTCCATGGACGCCAGTATTCTGTCCAACGGACGGGTGCAGCCGTCCTTCGGCATGGCCGGCGGGCAAGCGGGCGCGCTGGGGATAAATCGGGTTGTGCGCGCCGACGGCCGCGTGGAGGAACTGGAGCACATCGGCCAGGTGCAGATGCGCCCGGGCGACTGCTTCGAAATTCACACGCCAGGCGGCGGGGGTTATGGCGACCCCGATGGCGAGCCAGGGGCCGCAGGCTGAATCGCCGCGCGCCGCACAGCAACAATAGCGGCCGCTGAGGCGCCTTTGCCCTGTTGCCGCTGCGGCGCGGCGTCTCTCTGTCCGGCGACAAGGCGGCATAATCCCAACGAGCGTCTGCGCTCGGCTGGAACCGGGTACGGGACTTCGCCAAGATGTGGTCTGAACTACTGGAAGCTTGCGATGACTGTGGACTCTGTGCCTCCTGCCAAATTTGAGGGTGCTGGCCCCGTTCCGTTCAACGCGGTAACCAAGGTGCCACTTTCGCGCAGCGAGCTGCTCGTGTCCCACTGTGATTTATCGGGTTATGGATTGGAGATAGGGCCTTCTTATAACCCCATAGTGCCAAAGAAAACGGGCTATCGTGTCGATACCCTGGACCATGCGGACGCTGCCACTTTACGAGAAAAATATCAGAATCACGACATTGACCTGTCTTCAATTGAAGAGGTTACTTATGTCTGGAGCGGTGAGCCGCTCCACGAACTGACCCAAAAGACAGCTCATTACAACTGGATTATCGCGTCCCATGTTATTGAACACACGACAGACTTGGTGTCGTTCTTGGCGCAGTGTGAGCACATGCTGAGAGCGGGCGGCATATTGAGTCTTGCCATACCAGATCACCGTTATTGCTTTGATATTTTTCGACCGGTCAGCACGTCTGGCGAAGTCATACAGGCATTTGTTGAAAAACGACGCAGGCATAGCGTCGGCGCACTATTTGACCATTTTTCGATGGGCGCAACGAAACAGGGCGCTCTGGGATGGGACAGCGATACGGCGGGTGATTACAGCCTGATTCATGAGACAGTGGCGCACGCGCAATTTGTTCTGGACATGGCGCAAAAGTCGGATGAGTACATCGATATTCATAATTGGCGATTTACCCCGGCATCCTTCAAATTGATACTCGCCGATATTTGCTCACTCGGATATCTTAATATGTCCATAAAATCGTTCTATCCGACTCAGGGCTTCGAGTTCGTCTGTCAATTGCAGAAAAACCCTGGCAGCGGCAGCGCGTTGGTGGGCCATGAATCCCGGCTGGATTTGCTGATGCAAATTGCCAACGAGTCGCGCTTTCCGATCCCGGGCTAGTTTGTGCGTGCATTCGGCCTTGGACTGCGAACTCGGACCGGGGTCTTCGGTGCCGCCGTCGTCGCAACGGCCCATGCGGAGGCGCCGAAGGCCGACATCTGCGGGTGGTGAGAGCGCGCTCAATAGGGTCTTGTAGCGCAGCGCAGCAGCACATCCATAGCGGCCCGCTGAGGCGGGCTTTTGCCCGACTGACCGGGATTACTTTTTCGCGGCGCTCGCAGCGGCTTTTTCGCCAGCGGCCTTTGCAGCCGAACCCGACGCAGCCGACTTGGTGGCCGAAGCCCCCGAGGCTGCGGACTTCATGGCCGAAGCACGTGAGGCTTTGGCGGCGGCACTCGAGCTTACGGGCTTGGAAGCAGACGCCTTAAAGGTTTCGCCGGCTACCGTCAGGCCCCCTGCAGCGTATTTCGCCGCGTTGCCTTCGCCCACTCCTTTGATACGGGCAATGAAGTCGCTCCAGTCCTTGAAACTGGACTTCTTGCGCTCATCCAGAATCCGTCTTGAGATCGCCGGTCCAATGCCCTTGATGCTGTCGAGTTCGGCGGCGGTCGCATTGTTCGCTTCCACTGCGGCAAAAGCGCTGGCTGCGAAAAACAGCGCCATGGCGGCGAGAAACTGTTTCAACATGTTCAAACTCCTTCGGGTGGTCGGTGGAAATGCGCAGGGTGCTTGGACTGGGCGGCAAGCCGAAGACCAAAGACCTGCGCACCCGACGCCCACAACGAAGCGCAGCGCCAACGGGTTGACAGCCGCCAAGGCAATTCAAAAATCCGTCACAGCTCCTCCACCCGACGCGCCGGATAGCTGTCCCAAGCTTGACAACCCGGACATTGCCAGAAATGTTGATGGGCCTCGAAGCCGCAGGCAGCGCAGCGGTAGCGCGCAAGGGGTCGGACCGCGTGGTCCAGTGCCCGCTGCACTTGCGGATGAAATTGCTCGTGTTCGAATTTCTCGCCGGCGATCCATCGGGCGGCCGCCACCAGCGAGGGTTCGCGCTCAAGATGGCGCAGGTACCAGTTGCCGGCTTCGGCGGGGTTCGCTCCTTGCTGCACTTCGAGCGCGATGATGGCCTCGAGCAGGTCCGTCGAGGCGCCCTGCTCGTAATGGGTCTTGAGGAGTGCCGAGGCCCGCGCGATGCGTCCACTGGCCACCGCGAGCTGTGCCAACTGCGCTGCCACCAGCGGCAGCGCAGCCGGTGCCGCTTCGGCCAACTTTTCCAGCACAGTGAGCGCCTTGTCCGACTCGCCGCGATGGGCCAGCAGCTTGGCCAGTTCGACCCGCGGTCGCGGTGAATCGGGTGCGTTGCGAATCGCCTGCTCGAGCAGCGTCTGTGCCTGCTCCACCTCAAGGACGGCCAGATGCTCGGCCGCCTGCTCGCAGAGGTAATGCGCAAGTCGACCCGCAAAGTGGCCCTGCTCACAGGCCTCGAGCTTGCGCGCGACCTGCGCCGCCTGCACCCAGTCACGCGAACGTTCATAGTTGGCCAGCAGGGCCAGGCGGGCATCGGCTTCCAGCGGGGTTCCTTCGAGCTTCAGGAGGGCCTCTTCGGCCCGGTCGAGCAGGCCGGCGCGCAGATAGTCCAGTGCCAACGCGTGCTGTGCCCGGTGCCGGTCCGCGCCAGCGAGGTCGCCTCGCGACAGCAGGTGCTGGTGCACCCGGACTGCGCGCTCGTATTCCCCGCGCCTGCGAAACAAATTACCCAGTGCGAAATGCAGCTCCGACGTGTCGGGGTCGTTTTGTACCGCCTCGATGAAGGCGTCGATCGCCTGATCCTGCTGCTCGTTGAGCAGGAAGTTCAGGCCGCGGAAATAGGCTTTGGGCGCCCGCCGGTTTTCCAGTCGCAACTGGCGCAGGTCGAATCGCGACGCCAACCAACCCAGCACAAAGGCAAGTGGCAAGCCCCACAGCAGCCAACTGAAGTCAAAGTCCATGCGCCGGGCCGGGGGCGGTCTGCGGTTCCGTGGCCGGCGCTGGTGTCAGCGCTTCGCGGCGGGTTGCCTTGCGGTGCCGCCACCACCATGGCGCCATTCCCAGCACGCCGACCACCAGTCCGGTGGCAAAGGCGGCCAGCACGATCAGAACCATCGGACTGCGCCATTCGCTGCCAAAGAAAAAATGGACGCTGGCGTCTTGCTGATTATTCAGCGCAAAGGCAAACAGGGTAAAGAAAACAGCTGCTTTCAGTATCCACTTGAGCATCCGGGCGGGATTTTTCATGCCGTCGGATTCTAGCGCGGCCATCCGGCCGGACCGATCAGGCCTCGGGTCGTGCGCGGCCCGCCTTGGCTTGCAGTTCTGCGGTTCTCTGGTCGACCGATTCGCGCAATGCCTTTCCCGGCTTGAAGTGCGGCACCCGTTTTTCGGGAATAGCCACGCTTTCGCCGCTGCGCGGGTTGCGTCCCATGCGCGGCGGTCGGCGGTTAATCGCAAAGCTGCCAAAGCCGCGAATCTCGATCCGGTGACCGGCAACCATCGCGTCGTTCATGGCGTCGAGGATCGCCTTGACGGCGAATTCGGCGTCCCGGTGCGTCAGTTGGCCGAAACGATTCGCCAGTTCTTCAACCAGGTCTGAACGGGTCATACAAGCGAAGCGAGAATTCGGTACGGCAGAGCCCGACCGCCGGCGCACCAAGCACCGACCATCGGGCCCCGCTGAACCCTACTATCAGTTGTTGTCCAGCTTGGCGCGCAGCAAGGCGCCCAGGCTCGTGGTGCCGGCGTTCTCCCGCGCCGAGGTCTGGCTCAGCGTGGCCATCGCCTCCTGCTGGTCGGCGGCATCCTTGGCCTTGATCGACAACTGAATGTTGCGCGTCTTGCGGTCCACATTCACCACCACGCAGGTGACTTCGTCGCCTTCCTTGAGCAAATTGCGCGCGTCTTCCACACGGTCGCGGCTGATTTCGGATGCGCGCAGGTAGCCGATGACGTCCTCGCCCAGATCGATTTCGGCGCCCTTGGGATCCACCGTCTTGACCTTTCCGGTCACGACCTGTCCCTTGTCGTTGATCGACACGAAGGTGGTGAAAGGATCGGAGTCGAGCTGCTTGATGCCCAGCGAAATGCGCTCCCGGTCGACGTCCACCGCCAGCACCAGCGCTTCGACATCCTGCCCCTTCTTGTAATTGCGAACGGCCGCCTCGCCGGGTTCGTTCCAGCTGAGGTCCGACAGGTGGACCAGGCCGTCGATTCCCGCTGCCAGTCCGACAAAGACACCAAAGTCGGTGATCGATTTGATCGGTCCCTTGACGCGGTCGCCGCGCTTGGGGTTCTGGGCGAATTCCTGCCAGGGGTTTGCCTT
>CAISIP010000621.1 GCA_903885415.1 uncultured beta proteobacterium | reverse complement strand
GTATTCGGTGGTTCTGAAACTCTGCGCCCGCAGCCTGCCGCTGGACGCGATTCGCACGCCGCCATCGACGGCGCTCACCATGGCGCCTGCAGCGCGCAGCTTCTCTATCACCGCCTCTAGGTGATCGGCGCGCGCGTTCAACAAGACAACCTCGCCACCCGTGGCCGCGACAGCGCATAGAAAGGTGCCCGCTTCAATGCGATCGGCGACCACTCGGTGGCAGCACGCGTGCAGCCTGGGTACACCTTCAATGCGGATGTGGCTGCTGCCATGTCCGCGGATATTGGCGCCCATGGCGATCAGCATTTCGGCCAGATCGCTGATCTCGGGCTCCTGCGCCGCATTGTCGAGCCAGGTCTCACCTTGCGCGAGCGCGGCTGCCATCATGAAGTTTTCGGTTCCGGTCACCGTCACCATGTCGGTGGTGATGCGCGCGCCCTGCAGGCGTGTCAGGCCCTTGCGCAGTCGGGCGATCATGTACCCGTGCTCGACGACGATCTCGGCGCCCATGGCGCTCAAGCCCATGATGTGCTGGTCCACGGGCCGCGAGCCAATGGCGCAACCGCCGGGCAACGATACCCGGGCCTCGCCGAAACGCGCCAGCAACGGGCCCAGCGCGAGCACCGACGCGCGCATGGTCTTCACCAACTCGTAGGGCGCCTGCGGCCGGCTCAGGCCACTGGCGTCGACCCGCACCACACCATCCTCGTCGCGCTCGACAGCGACGCCCATATTGCGGATCAGCTTGACCATGGTCGAGACATCCTGCAGCCGTGGAACATTCTGCAATATGACCGGCTCGGCACTCAGCAGCGCAGCGCACAGCGCAGGCAGAGCGGCATTCTTGGCGCCCGCAATCGACACCTCGCCTTGCAAACACCGCCCGCCACGAATCAGCAGCTTATCCATTGGCTTGCCATTCGGCGGGCGTCAGCGTCTTCATCGACAGTGCGTGGACTTCGTCGGTATGTATTTTCCCGCCCAGCGTGGCATAGACCATCTTGTGGCGCTGGATAGCGCGTTTACCTTCGAACTCGGCCGAGACGATCGTCGCGTACCAGTGGCGACCGTCGCCTTCGAGCGCGCAATGGGTGCAGGCCAAGCCGGCTTGGATCATGGATTTAAGGTCGTCAGCGGTCATGGGGTCGGCTTTCAACTGCGGATCTTGTAGCCAATACGCAGCAGGTGAATGGCGACGGCACTGGCCAGCAGCAACGCGGCCGCCACAATACCCAGGCTCAGCCAGGGGGAGACATCGCTCTTGCCAAAGAAGCCACGGCGAAAGCCGTCGATCATGTAGAAAAAAGGATTCAGATGGCTCGCTGCCTGCCAGAAGGGCGGCAGCGACTGGATGGAATAGAAGACCCCGCTCAAGAAGGTCATTGGCATGATGACGAAATTTTGAAACGCGGCAAGCTGGTCAAATTTTTCTGCCCAAAGTCCGGCGATCAGCCCCAGCGTTCCCAACAACGCCGCGCCCATCAGGGCAAACACCACAATCCAAGTCGGCGCCACAAAGCTGATGTTGGTGAACCAGCCAGTGGCCACGAAAACGCCAGCGCCGACCAAGAGTCCGCGGGCGACCGACGAGGCCACATAGGCGAAGAACCAGTGCCAGTGCGAGAGCGGCGTGAGCAGCAGGAAGACCAGGTTGCCCATGATCTTGCTCTGTATCAGCGACGACGAACTGTTGGCGAATGAATTTTGCAGCACGCTCATCATCACCAGGCCCGGAACCAGGAACGCGGTGTAGGAAATGCTGTCGTAAATCTTCACCCGGTCTTCGAGGACATGGCCAAATATCAGCAGGTACAGGATCGCCGTCAGCACCGGCGCCGCGACGGTCTGGAAGCCTACCTTCCAAAAACGCAGAACTTCCTTGTAAAAAAGAGTCTGCCAGCCCGTCATGCCGCGCCATCCGCGGACATCCAAGGCGACGCGGCACAGACGCACTGGCAACTCAAGCGCCTACTCCCGCCACCGAATCATGGTTTTGCTGCATGACGTCGAGGAATACATCCTCCAGGTCGGCCTTGCGGATTTCGACGTCTTCCGCGTGAAGCCCGGCCTCCCGGACCGCGCACAGATAGCGCTCGATCTCGACCGCATCGTGCGCCGGAAACTGGACGATGCGCCCAGTAATGCGTGCCATGTCGGCGAGCGCCTTGGGCAGATCGCCGTCGAGCTTGAAGCGCAGCACATTGCTCGACGCGGCCTTGAGCAGTGCACTGGTGCGGTCGAGGGCGACCACGCGCCCTGACTTGAGCATCGCGATGCGTCCACACAGCGCTTCGGCCTCTTCCAGATAATGCGTCGTCAAGAGCACCGTACTCCCCTGCTTGTTCAGCTTGGCGATGAAGTGCCACAGGGTCTGGCGCAGTTCGACATCGACGCCAGCGGTCGGTTCGTCCAGCACGATCACCGGCGGCTTGTGGACCAACGCCTGTGCCAGCAGCATGCGTCGCTTCATCCCGCCCGAGAGTTGGCGCATGTTGGCGTTGGCCTTGTCGGCCAGGCCCAGACTGTCGAGCAGTTCGTCGATCCAGGCATCATTCTTTCGCACGCCAAAGTAGCCCGACTGTATGCGCAGCGCCTCGCGGACATTGAAAAACGGGTCGAAAACCAGCTCCTGCGGCACCACGCCCAACTTGCGCCGCGCAGCCGCAAAGTCATTCTGCACATCGCTGCCCAGCACCGACACCCGACCCTTGGTGGCGCGCGTCAGTCCCGCCAGTATGCTGATCAGCGTGGTCTTGCCGGCGCCGTTGGGGCCCAAAAGGCCGAAGAACTCACCCTGCTCGATATCCAGACTCACATCATCCAGGGCCAACAACGTGGCGGACTTGGGACTGCGCGACGATGTATAGGCTTTGGATACAGACTGAAACGAAATGGCGGGCATGAGAGTGCCTGATTTTAGCGGGTCGGTTCAAGCCGCCGGCAACAGGGCTGCGATTCCATAGAGCGCTGCGAGTTCGCGCAGACGCTCGGGCATGCCGCGGATGGCGATGGTCTTGCCCACTGCCAACGCCTGACGACGAACCTCAAGCAGCACGGCGAGCGCAGCGGAGTCAAAGCGCGCCAGCGCAGTGGCGTCGATCACCAACAGGCCCGCCGCTTCGCGTTGCAGGCCCGCGGTCAGGGTCTGCAGGCAGGCCCCTGCCTGGGCGCGGGTCAACTCTGCGGGCAATGGGAGCACATCAGCCCTTCTTGGCGTTGACGCGATTACGCTCGCTCAGGGTGGCAATGAGGCCATCGATACCTTTGGCACTGATCTCCTGGGCAAACTGGCTGCGATAGGTTTCCACCAACCACACGCCCAGCACATTGAGGTTATAGATCTTCCATCCGCTGCCCTGTCCCGGTGTTTTTTCCAGCCGGTAGTCGAGCTGGATCGGATCGCCGCGGCCCTTGACCTCGCTGCGCACCACCACCTCCTGGTCGTCGGCAGCGGCGCGCAGCGGCTTGACCACAATTGTCTGGTCTCCCACCTGCGCGAGGGCACCGGCATAGGTGCGGACAAGAAGGGTCTTGAACTCGTCCTGCAGCCGCTTTTGTTGGTCGGGAGTTGCCTGGCGCCACATCGGCCCGACGGCCGACGCCGTCATGCGCTGGAAGTTCACGTTCGGCATGATGCGTTCGTCCACCAGCGCCACGATGCGCGATACATCGCCGGCCTGCACCGACTTGTCGCCACGGACGACTTCGAGCACGTCGGAAGAAAGCCGCCGGACCATGGCGTCTGCCGCCTCATCGGCCGCCGACAGCGGCGTGGCAATCAGCAACGCCGCCCCGGCGATAAGGAGGGCAAGCAGTGGGTTCAGATATCGTTTTTGCATGGCGTGTTTTCAAATTCAAAAAATACGGCTATCAACAAGGCTGCGCTTCCTACGCCGGGCTGCCTCAGCGCCGCAGGCTGTTCTTCGCTTCGCTTCGCACCGCACCGCACCGCACCGCGATGCTACCGCGTGATCGGCTTGCCTTCTGCGTCTTCCTCGGGTGGATCGCCGTCAAAGATGGCATTGCGACGGCGCTGCAAGAAAGCGTCGCGCGCGAAACTGTACTTGTCCAGTGCGACCTCATCGAGGGCATTGGTCACGCTCAGCAGCCCTGCCCGCAGATCGATCAGGTCGATCGCCTTGAGCGTGTTGCGGGTAGGCACATGGTCGATATAGGATGCAATATCGCCGCGCATGTCGACCACCAGCCCGAGCGTATCGCGCAGCGTCGACGGGCCCAGCAAAGGCAATACCAGATACGGGCCGGTAGGAACCCCCCAGCGCCCCAATGTCTGCCCGAAGTCCTCGCGACGGCGCTCTATTCCCATTCCTTTGGCCAGGTCAAAAGTTCCGCCCAGTCCCAAAACCGTGTTGATGCTGACCCGCATGAAATTGTCGGTCGCCGATTGCAGCCTTAGCTGCATCGCGCTGTTGGCGAATGACCAGACATCCTCCAGGTTGCCAAAAAAATTGGCGATGCCATAGCGCAGCGGCGACGGCACCATATCGCGGTAGGCGATCGCGGCGGGCCGCAGCGCGAGCCGGTCGGCCGCTTCGTTAAAGACAAAGACATCCCGGTTGAACTTCTCCAGCGGATCGCGCGGATGCGCCCCGGGCGCGGCGGCACATCCACCCAGACCCACCACCAGCATGCCGAAGACCGCACGACGCAACGCCGAAAGCGGCGCCACGCACGAAACCACACCCATTATTTATCCTTGATCGCCTGAGCCGCACCGGGTTCCGCAGCCTTGCTGTAGAGAAACTGGCTAATCAGGTTTTCCAGCACCACCGCCGACTGCGTATTCGAAATGCTATCACCGGCCACCAGCGACTGCTCCTGCGCGCCTGGCTCCAGGCCCAAATACTGCTCACCGAGCAAGCCGCTGGTGAGAATCTTGAGCGAACTGTCCTTGGGAAAGGCATAGCGGCTCTCCATGGCGAGCGTGACCCTGGCCTGAAAGCTCTTGTCGTCGAAGCTGATAGCCTCGACGCGTCCCACCACCACCCCCGCACTGCGCACCGCCGCCTTGGGCTTGAGCCCTCCCACATTGTCAAACTTGGCGATCAGGCGGTAGCTCTTCTGGAAATTCAGACTTAGCAAGTTGGCCGACTGCAGGGCCAGAAACAGGATCGCGGCAGCGCCTACCAGCACGAACAAACCCACCCACACATCATTCTTCGAGCGTTGCACCAGCTTCTCCTAAATAGTGGCGATTGCGGTCGATGACCACCCAGCTTGCCTCATAGGCTGAACATCAGCGCCGTGAGGATGAAGTCCAGTCCGAGCACCGACAGCGACGCGATGACGACGGTCCGCGTCGTCGCCTGCGAAACGCCCTCGGGAGTCGGCTGTGCCTCAAAACCCTGCAGCAATGCGACGAAAGTCACGGTGAATCCGAAAACAATGCTCTTGATGATCCCGTTGCCTACGTCGCGCCAGACGTCCACACCGCCTTGAATCTGGCTCCAGAATGAGCCGGAGTCGACACCGATCATCAGCACACCGACGATCCAACCGCCGATGATTCCCATCGCGCTGAATACCGCCGCCAGCAGCGGCATGGCCATCACCCCGGCCCAAAATCGCGGCGCCAGGATGCGCTGCACCGGATCCACCGCCATCATGTCCATCACGCTGATCTGCTCACCGGCCTTCATCAGACCGATTTCCGCAGTCAGCGATGTTCCGGCGCGCCCGGCGAACAGCAACGCCGTCACCACCGGCCCCAGTTCACGGACCAGGCTCAGCGTGACGAGCAGGCCAAGCGCTTCCGAGGACCCGTAGCGCTGGAGCGTGTAATAGCCCTGCAGACCGAAAACAAAACCGACAAAGAGTCCCGACACGGCAATGATCGCCAGTGAATAGTTTCCCAAAAAGTGCATCTGATCCCGCACCAGGCCGAAGCGGCGAAAACTCGGCCCCACCATCGCCAGCAGGCGCAAAAACAGCCGTGCCCCATGGCCCAGATTGGACAGCTGGGTGCGAATCGAAAAACCGAGCTGCCTCGGATGCAGCCAACTCATGCCCACGCCTCGCTTCGGCGGGCAGCTTCAGCGCCGAAGTCGTCTTCCACGCTGGGGCCCGGGTAGTGAAAGCGAACCGGGCCATCGGGCAGCGCATGCACATACTGCGTGACCAGCGGATCGGCGCTTTGGCGCACCTCCTGCGGTGTTCCCTGGGCCGCTACCCTGCCGTTGGCGAGGATGATCACATGGTCGGCAATGGAGAAGGTCTGCTCGAGCTCATGCGAAACAAAGATGCTGGTCAGTCCCATGGTGTCGTTGAGGGTCCGGATCAAACGCGCTGCGGTTCCCAGCGAAATCGGGTCAAGGCCTGAAAAAGGCTCGTCGTACATCACCAGTTCCGGGTCCAGCGCGATGGCACGGGCGAGGGCGATACGCCGCGCCATGCCGCCCGAGACCTCACTGGGCATTAGATCGCGCGCGCCGCGCAGGCCCACCGCATCGAGCTTCATCAAAACGATGTCACGAATCAGCGCCTGCGGCAACTGGCTGTGCTCGCGCAGCGGGAACGCCACATTTTCGAAAACACTGAGATCGGCAAACAGAGCGCCGAACTGAAACAGCATTCCCATGCGCCGGCGGGCCGCGTAGAGTTCGGACTGGCTCATCGCGCCGACATCCTGATGCCCGCCAGGGCCATACAGGCGCAATTCACCCTTCTGAGCGCGGTTCTGTCCGCCTATCAGGCGCAATATGGTGGTCTTTCCACCGCCCGAGGCGCCCATCAGCGCAGTCACCTTCCCGAGCGGGATCGTCAGCGAAACATCGTCCAGAATCAGCCTCTCCCCGTAGCCAAAGCTGAGATGCCGCAGTTCCACCAGGGGGGTTGAAGGGGTTGGATCCATGCAAAACAATGCCGGTCGGAAACCGGCGTCTGCATGATACGGTATTGCGCCCGCTGCGCAATTGCTGGCGCCTTGCGCCGGACAAATTCCCTGCGCAAGCGCCCCACTCGGATCACGGAAGGGATCCTGCTACTCAGCGCGGCAGTTCGCTAGACCCCATCAGGAACTCGTCTACTGCACGCGCCGCCTGACGGCCCTCCCGGATCGCCCAGACCACCAGGCTTTGACCGCGTCGCATGTCGCCCGCGGTGAACACCTTGGCGGCACTGGTCGCATAGCCACCGCGGGGCTCGGTGCTGGCGACCGCGTTGCCGCGACCATCCCGATCTACGCCAAAAGCGTCGAGCACCGACGCCACCGGTGCCACAAAACCCATCGCCAGCAACACCAGATCCGCTTGGAGCACCTGCTCGGAACCGGGCAGCTCGACCATTTTTCCGCCCTGCCACTCGACCCGGACCGTATTGATCGCGGTGACCCGGCCCTTTTCTCCCATAAACGCCTTGGTCGAAATGGCGAACTCGCGCTCGCACCCCTCCTCGTGGCTGGAACTGGTGCGCAATTTGACCGGCCAATAAGGCCAGGTCATAGGGCGGTTTTCTTCAACCGGAGGTTGTGGCATCAGCTCAAACTGGGTCACGCTGGCGGCGCCCTGTCGCTTGCTGGTCCCTACGCAGTCGCTGCCGGTATCGCCTCCCCCGATGACGACCACATGCTTGCCGTCGGCACGCAGCTGGCCGGCGAACGCGTCGCCGGCGTTGACTTTGTTTTGCTGCGGCAGAAATTCCATCGCGAAATGAACGCCTTGCAGCTCGCGCCCCGGTACCGGCAAGTCACGCGACAGTTCCGCCCCGCCGGCCAGCAGAACGGCTTCGAAATCCTGCAGCAACTGCGCGGCGCTGACCTGTTCGCCGGCCCAGTTGGTGACCCGGGTGCCGGGTGACAGCTCACCGACCAGAACACGGGTGCGAAACTCCACACCCTCGGCGCGCATCTGCTCAATGCGCCGGTCTATGTGCGACTTTTCCATCTTGAAGTCGGGTATGCCGTATCGCAGCAGGCCGCCTAGCCTGTCATTCTTTTCGAACACGGTGACCCGATGCCCGACGCGTGCGAGTTGCTGCGCAGCCGCGAGTCCCGCGGGGCCGGACCCAACCACCGCCACCGACCGGCCGCTGCGGCTCTTGGCAGGCTGCGGCTTCACCCATCCCTGCTCCCAGGCGCGGTCGATGATCGCGTGCTCGATCGACTTGATGCCGACCGCGTCGTCGTTCACATTCAGCGTGCACGCAGCTTCACAGGGTGCCGGGCAGACGCGGCCAGTGAACTCCGGAAAGTTGTTGGTGCTGTGCAAGACGGTGAGAGCGTCTTTCCAGTCGCCCTGAAACACCAGTTCATTGAAGTCGGGAATGATGTTGTTGACCGGGCATCCGCTGTTGCAAAACGGGGTCCCGCAATCCATGCAGCGTGCACTTTGCACCCGGGCCCTTTCATCGTCGAGCGTAACGACGAATTCCCGGTAATGCCGAACGCGTTCGGACACCGGCCGGTAGTCTTCCTCCTGCCGCGCGTATTCCATGAATCCTGTCACTTTTCCCATGGTTCAGTCCTGGTTATAGCTGTGGCTGCCGTACGCTAGCGGACACTCAGCGGCGGCTTGGCGCCGGAGCGTGGCGCCGCCGGCGCAGAGGGTCCGGTCTGCTTGCGTGCAGCAATTTCGGCCAAGGCCCGCTTGTATTCGATCGGAAACACCTTGACGAAGCGCGCACGCGTCAACTCCCATCCGTCGAGCAGTTCGCGCGCGCGCTTGCTGCCCGTCCAACGGTTGTGTTCCTCGAGCAGCTTTTTAAGCTGGGCTTCGTCGGTCTTGCCGCCATGCCACAGCGCGGCGTCGACCATGGACTGCTGCTCGCTGGCGACTGCCACGCTTTCAAGCGACACCATCGCGGTGTTGCAGCGCCGCGCAAACTGTCCGTCCTCGTCGTAGACATAGGCGACGCCGCCGCTCATGCCGGCAGCGAAGTTACGGCCGGTCTTGCCCAGTACCACAACAGTTCCGCCGGTCATATATTCACAGCCGTGGTCACCGGTTCCCTCCACCACCGCGGTCGCCCCCGAGAGTCGAACCGCAAAGCGCTCACCAGCGACACCGCTGAAAAAGGCCTCTCCCGTGGTCGCGCCATAGAGCGCGGTGTTGCCGATGATGGTGTTTTGGGTCGGATTGCCACGGAAATCGATGCTCGGTCGGACCACCACACGGCCGCCGCTCAGGCCCTTGCCGGTATAGTCGTTGGCGTCTCCTATCAGGTACAGCGTGATACCGCGGGCGAGAAAAGCGCCGAAGGACTGGCCTCCGGTGCCCTCAAGCTGGATGCGTATGCTGTCGTCGGCAAGGCCTTGGGGATGCAGCTTGGTCAGCGCACCCGACAGCATCGCGCCCACCGACCGGTTGACATTGCGGGCAACCTCCATGAACTTGACTTTCTCTCCCCGATCGATCGCCGCACGCGACTTTTCTATCAGCACATTGTCGAGGGATCGCTCGAGTCCGTGGTCCTGCTGCTCGACATGGAAACGCGCCACGTCCGCGGGCGCTGTCGCCTGCGCAAAAAGGCGAGCAAAGTCCAGCCCGGCGGCTTTCCAATGTGCGATGCCAGGGGCGGTATCGAGCAGGTCACAGCGGCCGATCATGTCGTCGAATTTTCGGATACCCAGTTGGGCCATGATCTGGCGAACTTCTTCTGCGACGAAGAAAAAATAGTTGACAACATGCTCGGGCTTTCCGGCGAACTTCTTTCGCAATGCCGGATCCTGGGTTGCGACTCCCACCGGGCAGGTGTTGAGATGGCATTTGCGCATCATGATGCAGCCCTCGACAACCAGCGGCGCAGTCGCAAATCCGAACTCGTCGGCACCGAGCAGCGCACCGATCGCCACATCGCGGCCGGTCTTCATCTGCCCGTCGGCCTGCACCCGTATACGCCCACGCAGGCGGTTGAGCACCAGCGTCTGCTGCGTTTCGGCCAGGCCGATTTCCCAGGGACTGCCGGCGTGCTTGATCGACGACCAGGGCGAGGCGCCGGTACCGCCGTCGTGGCCGGCGATGACCACATGGTCGCTCTTGCATTTGGCAACGCCCGCGGCAATGGTGCCGACGCCGATCTCACTGACCAGCTTGACACTGATGCTGGCGTGCGGAGCGACATTTTTGAGGTCATGGATCAGCTGCGCCAGGTCCTCGATCGAGTAGATGTCATGGTGCGGTGGCGGCGATATCAGACCTACGCCGGGCACCGAAAAGCGCAGCCGGCCGATGTATTCGCTGACCTTGCCGCCGGGAAGCTGACCGCCTTCGCCAGGCTTCGCGCCCTGCGCCATCTTGATCTGGATCTGGTCGGCGCTGTGGAGATATTCGGCCGTGACGCCAAAGCGCCCAGACGCCACCTGTTTGATCCGCGACCGCAACGAGTCACCGGCGTTGAGCGGGTAGTCGACTTCGACCGCCTCATGGCCCATCACATCGCCCAGGGTCTGACCCTGGATGATCGGGTTGCCCTTGAGCTCCTGCCGATAGCGGGCCGGATCTTCGCCACCTTCGCCGGTGTTGCTCTTGCCGCCGATGCGATTCATCGCTACCGCCAGCGTCGCGTGCGCCTCGGTAGAAATCGAACCGAGCGACATGGCGCCGGTAGCGAAGCGCTTGACGATTTCAACCGCCGACTCGACCTGGTCGACCGCGATCGCCTTGGCTGGATCAATACGAAATTCAAATAGGCCGCGCAGCGTCATGTGGCGACGTGACTGGTCATTGATCAGCTGTGCATACTCCTTGTAGGTACTCCAGCTGTTGGCGCGCGTACTATGCTGCAACTTCGCGATCGCATCGGGAGTCCACATGTGCTCCTCGCCGCGCACCCGCCAGGCGTAGTCACCGCCCGCGTCCAGCATGCTTTCCAGCACCGGATCTTCGCTGAAGGCCGACTTGTGCATACGGATCGCTTCCTGCGCAATCTCGAAAACACCAATGCCTTCAACCCGACTCGGCGTACCGGTAAAGTACTTGTCGATCGTCTCGGTGTTGATGCCGATGGCTTCGAAAAGCTGGGCACCGCAGTAGCTCATATAGGTCGAAACGCCCATCTTGGACATGATCTTGGAAAGGCCTTTTCCGACCGCCTTCACATAGTTGGCGACCGCCTTCTCGGCCCCGATGGCGCCAGGCAGCCGAGCGTACATATGCGCCACCGTCTCGAGTGCAAGATAGGGGTGGACCGCCTCGGCCCCGTAGCCTGCGAGCGCGGCGAAATGGTGAACCTCGCGTGCGCTGCCAGTTTCCACAACGACGCCGGCGCTGGTGCGCAGCCCCTGGCGCACCAGATGCTGGTGGATGGCGCTAAGCGCCAGCAGCGCGGGAATCGCCAACTGGCTTTCGCTCAACGCAGCGTCGCTGACAATCAGGATGTTCTTGCCGCTGCGGATGGCGTCCACCGCCTCGGCACACAGCGAGGCGAGCTTGGCTTCAACACCCTCGTCGCCCCAAGCAAGTGGATAGGTGATGTTCAACGTGTGGCTGCGAAACTTTCCTTGGGTATAGCGGTCGATTTCGCGCAGCTTCGCCATGTCGGAGACGCCAAGCACCGGCTGCGCCACTTCGAGACGCATCGGCGGGTTGACCTGGTTGATGTCAAGCAGATTCGGCTTTGGGCCAATAAATGAAACCAGCGACATCACGATCGCTTCGCGGATCGGGTCGATGGGCGGGTTGGTGACCTGCGCAAACAGCTGCTTGAAATAGTTATACAGCGGCTTGTTCTTGTTCGAAAGAACCGCAAGCGGGCTGTCGTTGCCCATGGAACCTACCGCCTCCTCGCCATTGAGCGCCATTGGGCCCACCAGAAACTTGAGGTCTTCCTGGGTGTAGCCGAAAGCCTGCTGGCGGTCGAGGAGGGCCGGCCCCTGCGCGAATGCGGTATCCGCTGCCGCTGCGCCAGCATCGACCATCTGCACATCGTCGAGCCGGATGCGCAGATTCTCGATCCATTGTTTGTAGGGTTTGCTGTTAGCCAGAATGGACTTGAACTCGTCGTCGTCGACCATACGGCCCTGCTCGAGGTCGATCAGGAACATCTTGCCAGGCTGCAGGCGCCACTTGCGAACGATGCGGTTCTCCGGCACCGGCAGGACGCCGGACTCCGAGGCCATGATGACCAGATCGTCGTC
>CAISIP010000620.1 GCA_903885415.1 uncultured beta proteobacterium | reverse complement strand
TCCATGCCCAAGGAGACCCTGGACCGGGCTATCAAGAAGGGCGCTGGACTCACCGGAGAGGCGGTTCATTTCGAGCGCGTCCTGTATGAGGGCTTCGCGCCGCACCAGGTGCCGTTGATGGTCGAATGCCTGACCGATAACGTGAACCGCACCGCGCCCCAAATGCGCGTCCTGTTTCGCAAGGGGCAGCTTGGGTCGTCGGGCTCGGTGGCTTGGGACTTTACGCACCTGGGAATGATCGAGGCCGAAGCCGCAGTCGCCGGCGCCGACGCCGAAGTGGCTGCGATCGAAGCTGGCGCACAGGATTTTGAAGCGGGCGAGGAAGCGGAAACTATTTTGTTTCTGACCGATCCCGCAGACCTCGATCTGGTCAGCCGCGCGTTGCCGGCCCATGGTTTTTCCGTGTTGTCGGCCCGGCTCGGTTACCGGCCGAAGAACCCGGTCAATCCGGCGAGTCTGAGCGCCGGCCAGCTGGACGAAGTGGAGGCCTTCTTGGCCGCCATCGACGCCAGCGACGATGTGCAAAATGTATTCGTAGGCTTGGCGGGCTGACCGCTGCGCCGGTCGATCAGGGCCAGCCCGGCGCGCAGCGCCTGAAGCCCCGTGCTCAGCCTTGGGCGTTTTGCAGCGCGGCGATGCGCTCCTCAATTGGCGGGTGGGTTGAAAAGAGCTGTCCGATGCCGCCGGCGATTCCCATCGCCGAAATGCTTTTCGGAAGTTCTGCCGGGGTGAGTCCCCCCAACCGAGCCAACGCGTTGACCATCGGCTGGCGACGCCCCATCAACTGGGCAGCCCCGGCGTCGGCGCGGAATTCGCGCTGGCGCGAGAACCAGGCGACGATGATGGCCGCCAGGAAGCCCAACAAAATATCCAGCACGATCGTCGTCACCATGTAGCCAATGCCGGGCCCGGACTGCTGGTTGTCGCCCCGGCGCAGGAAACTGTCCACCGCGTAGCCGATCACCCGGCTCAAAAAGACCACGAAGGTGTTCATCACGCCCTGGATCAGCGCCATCGTCACCATGTCGCCGTTGGCGATATGCGCCACCTCATGGCCGATCACCGCCTCGACTTCCTCGCGGGTCATTCCCTGCAGCAGCCCGGTGGACACGGCGACCAACGCCGAATTCTTGAAGGCGCCGGTTGCAAAAGCGTTCGGCTCGGCATCGAAAATACCGACCTCCGGCATGCCAATACCCGCCTGATCGGCGAACTTTCGCACCGTCTGCACGATCCACGCCTCGTCGGCGTTTTGCGGCTGCTCGATGATGCGTACGCCTGCGCTCCACTTGGCGATCGGTTTGCTGATGAGCAGGGAAATGATCGCACCGCCGAAGCCCATGAGCAGCGCAAAGCCCATCAGCGCGCCCAAATCCAAGCCACTGGCACTCAGGTAGCGGTTGACCCCTAGCAGGTTGGCGACGACGCCGAGAACGACGACCACGGCCAGGTTGGTCATCACAAAAAGCATAATGCGTTTCATTTTTCTTCCTTCAAGAACAGCGCCCGGACGAGGGGCAGCTAGCCCAAATGGTAGGGGCAAGGCTTCGAATAGCAAGTGCAGCCGGTCTAATGCGCACAAGTTTTGCGGTTATTGCTTAGCCGCTTCGACCGTCCGCGCAGGGCGAAACACTGCGGGATCGCGGTAAAACCCGGGGTCGGCATTGGCCGCCCACCAACCGGGAACGCCGAGCACCGGCAGGTGCGCGAAGGGCTTGGCGGCGAGCTTGTTGCAGTCCAGGTCCTGCGCGACCCATCGGTCCCAGTCCCCTAGGTCGTCCCCCTTTGGAGAAACCCGGTAGACATGGGCGGTGATGGCTTTTCTGGGCGACTGCAGCTTCTCCAATAGTGCGTGGCCAAACAGCAGCAGTTGCGCGTCCTGCCAAAGCGGGCGCAGTTCGTCAAACAGGCGGCCCCACTGCTTGGCAATCAGCGCATCCCACAGCGCGTCGGGCGCGCGCAGAAAGGCGGCGTTTTCGTCGAATAGCGTGAGTGCGTCGCGCACCGCGCCGCGCACGGACTGGACGCCGGACAAGCGCAGTTGCTGCGCCTGCAACGCATTCAGTCGGGTTTTGGTTCTTGGAAACCCGATCCAGCACAGCGCGTTGAAGAAGTCGTGCAACCCCTGGCGCGTCGGGCAATCGCGGGTCTGTGCAATGAAGGCCTCGTAAGCCATTGCCGAAGGCAGCGCGGTATGCGCCACAAAGCGCACGGGCGCACTGCCTGCCTGATTCAGTGCGTCGCACAGCGGTTCACCGGCGCGTACCCGGCCTTCGATGCGCTGACCGTTGTCACGCCAAGGTGCGTGCCAGGGATGCGACCAGTCCACCGCTGCAACAGGGGCGGCCTCAGTGGCAGGCTTCGGATGCATGGCATCGGCGCTGCTCAAGTGCGGCCTGACCTCACTGCAGTTTCCAGCCCAGAGTCTCGCCCGCGCGCAGCGGCTTGAGGCGGGCCTCGCCGAAGGCGAAGCTTTCCGGCGCGACCCATGCCTGTCGTTGCAGGCACGCGCTGCCCTGGTTGCGCGGCAGGCCGTAGAAGTCGGCGCCGTGGAAACTTGCAAAAGCTTCGAGCCGATTGAGGGCGCCGACGGCGTCGAAGGCTTCAGCGTACATTTCCAGCGCGGCGAATGCGGTGTAGCAGCCGGCGCAGCCGCTGGCGTGCTCCTTCAGATGCGCCGGATGCGGAGCGCTGTCGGTTCCCAAAAAGAAACGCGGGTTGGCGCTGGTAGCCGCCTGCACCAGCGCCAGCCGGTGGGCCTCGCGCTTGAGTACCGGCAGGCAGTAGTAATGCGGCCGGATACCGCCTGAAAAAATCGCATTCCGGTTGTACAAAAGGTGGTGCGCGGTGATCGTCGCTGCGGTTAGCGGACCCGCCTCGTTCACATACTGCGCCGCTTCACGGGTCGTGATGTGCTCGAAGACGATCCTGAGCCCAGGGAAGTCCCGTCGCAGCGGAATCAGTTGCCGGTCGATGAACACCGCTTCGCGGTCGAACAGGTCGACCTCGGGCGAAGTCACCTCGCCGTGCACCAGCAGCAGTAGGCCTTCGCGTTGCATCGCCTCGAGCGCCTTGTAGGTCTTGCGCAGATCGGTGACGCCGGCGTCGCTGTTGGTCGTCGCACCGGCGGGATAGAGTTTGAGCGCGACCACCCGTGCGCCCGTGCCTGCGTCCTGTGTTTTCCTGGCCCGGTGGATCTCGCTAGGGTCTAGGTTATCGGTCAGGTACAGCGCCATCAGCGGTTCGAAAGCCAGGCCTGCGGGAACTGCGGCGCGAATGCGTGCGCCATAGGCCTGCGCCTGTGCAACGGTGGTCACCGGTGTCCGCAGGTTGGGCATGATCAAGGCTCGGCCGAACTGGGCCGCGGTGTGGCCGACGACCGCGTGAAGCGCTTGGCCATCGCGCACATGCACGTGCCAGTCGTCGGGGCGGGTGATGGTGAGCGAGGCGCGGGTGTCTGTGGTCATGCTGCCAGGTGTTCAGTGGGTGGCCTGTGCTGCGGCCGCTTGGTTTAACAGGTAGTCCCACAGGGCCCGTGCGCTTGCCTTGTCGGCATGGGCCCTGGACCGGGACACGGTTGCGGGCCTCTTGCCGGGACGCGATGGGTCGCGCGTACTGTCCGAACCTGCCGGCTTCTCCCGGTAGGCGCGAATCGCCATCGTGATTTGAAGTGCTGGCATCGTCGCAGGAAGCGCGCTGACCAGCCGTTCGGCTCCGAGTTCCTTTTGCACCGCGCTGCTGGGCAGGAAAGCAATCCCGTGTCCCTCTAGCGCCATCGCCTTCAGGCCCTCGGCCATGTCGGTCTCGTAAACGCGATCGAAGTGTACGGCCGTTGCCGACTGGTGCAGCATCAGGTCGACCATCTGCCCGAGGTAGGCGCCTGGCGCGTAGCCAAGGTAGGGCAGCGGGTCGCCGGCACGTCCGGGCAGGCTGTACAGGGGCTGGCCATGCGAGTCGGGCTTCACATAGGGCGCGAGAAGTTCCTCGCCCAGGTGGACCATGTCGTAGCGCTGCGGATCGAGCTGGAACGGCTGCGAGCTATGGTGGTAGGCGATTAGCAGATCGCAGCTACCCTCGACCAGTTGCAGTACCGCGTCGTGCACATTGAGCGCGATGAGCCGGCTTTTGATGGGTCCGAACTGTTCGCGCAATCCCGATACCCACGCCGGAAAGAAAGTGAAGGCCAGCGTGTGCGGAACGGCGAATTCGATCACGTCCTGCGCCGCCGAGGTGTGGCTTCGCAGCATCGCGCGTGTGCTCTGCAGGGCCTGCAGCATTTCCAACGACTGCCCGTACAGCGTCTCGCCGGCCGCGGTCAGGCGTGTCGGGTAGGAACTGCGATCGACCAGATCGGTTCCGGCCCAGGCTTCCAGCGACTGGATACGTCTTGAAAATGCCGGTTGGGTGACATGGCGCAGTTGCGCCGAACGGCTGAAACTGCGGGTCTCGGCAAGGCTGACGAAGTCTTCAAGCCACTTGGTTTCCATCGCAGCAATTATGCGACGCCCGCCATCAGGCGGTTGGCAACCGTTTGGCCAGGCTTGCGGGCAAGTTTCACCAGGTCCAGCCGCCCGGGAAAACCCACAGCAACAGCGCTGTCATGGTCGTGTAGCGTATGAACTTGCCGATCGCCATGAACCACAGGCAGGGCCAGAACGGCAGTTTGAGCCAACCGGCAACGGCGCACAGCGGGTCGCCTATTACCGGTAACCAGGACAGCAGGCAGGCCTTGGGTCCGAGTTGCTGCAGCCACCGCAGCGCGCGTGCGTGCGTGCCCGATCGCGCGCGCCCCGCCAGCGCCTTTTGCGTAGCGAAACCCATGGCCCAGGTCAGCGCGCCACCGAGCGTGTTGCCTGTGGTGGCGACCAGGATCGCGGGCCAGAACAGCGCGGCATTCAGCTTGACCAGGCCGAAGACCGCCGGCTCGGAGCCCATCGGCAACAGCGTGGCCGACACAAAGGAAACGACGAAAACCGTGCTCAGACCAAACTGCGGCAGAGCCAGCAGCGCAATCAGGTGTTCAATCCAGGCTTCCATGGGACGCGCCAGTATAGGCAGGCGCACAAGCGCAGACTCACGCGGCCGACAACGCTGCTGAAATATTGGGCATTAGAATTGAGACTGGGCGCGCGAGACATGGGCCCGTTTTTATTTATTACCCTTTTGCCTGTTCCGTCCAGCCAACCCATGCACATCGGTCCATTCGCACTGACCAACAGACTGCTGGTCGCGCCGATGGCGGGCGTCACCGACAGGCCGTTCCGGCAACTGTGCCGCAGGCTCGGCGCCGCCTATGCGGTCAGCGAGATGGTCACCTCCAGGCCCGACTTGTGGAAGTCGCTCAAGACCTCGCGCCGAGCCAATCACGACGGCGAGCCGGGCCCGATCGCAGTACAAATCGCCGGCACCGACGCTGCGATGATGGCGCAGGCAGCGGCCTACAACATCGAACGCGGTGCGCAAATCATCGACATCAACATGGGTTGCCCGGCCAAGAAGGTTTGTGACAAATGGGCCGGTTCGGCGTTGATGCAGGACGAGGCGTTGGCGCTGTCGATCATCGATGCGGTGGTCCGCGAATGCCAGCTGCATCGGGTGGCAGTGACCCTGAAAATGCGTACTGGCTGGTGCCTGTCGCAGCGCAATGCGGCGCGCATCGCGATGGCTGCCGAAAGCGCTGGTGTGCAGATGGTGGCGGTGCACGGCCGTACCCGCGAGCAGGGCTATGGGGGCCAGGCCGAACACGAGACGGTGGCCCATATCAAGTCGATGCTGCGCATCCCGGTGGTCGCCAACGGCGACATCACAACGCCCCAGCGCGCGCGCGATGTGTTGGCGGCGACCGGCGCCGATGCGGTGATGATCGGCCGCGCGGCGCAGGGCAGGCCGTGGATCTTCAGGCAGATGGCGTATTTTCTGGAAACCGGCGCCGAGATGGCGCAGCCGCTGGTGGCTGAGGTCCGGCGACTGCTGCTTGAGCATCTGGAAGACCACTACAGCCTGTATGGTGAGTTCACCGGCGTACTGACGGCGCGCAAGCACATCGGCTGGTATGTGCGTGGCTTGCCCGGGGGCGAGGACTTTCGCGGCCGGATGAACGCGCTGAGCGACTGTCGATCGCAGGTAGCGGCGGTGTCCGGCTTCTTTGACCAGCTCGCGCAGCACACGGACCGGCTTCCGGAGCCTGTGGCGGCTTTGATTCAGAACGCGCAGGCGCACGATATGGAAGCAGCACCATGAGCAAAAAAAACCTGGAAGAATGCGTGCGGGACAGCCTCGACGTCTATTTCAAGGACTTGCGCGGTACCGAGCCCGCAGGCCTGTACGACATGATGGTGCGGGTGATCGAAAAGCCACTGCTGGAGTCGGTGATGCAGCAGGCCGGGCAGAACCAGTCGCGCGCAGCGCAGTGGCTGGGCCTTAACCGCAACACCTTGCGCAAGAAGCTGGTCGACCACAAGTTGCTCGGTTAACCCCCCCCAAGCCATGAACGCATTACTTTCGGTTTCCGACAAGACCGGCATCGTTGAATTCGCGAGCGCCTTGCAAGCGCTCGGTGTGAAGCTGATTTCTACCGGTGGCACGGCGAGCCTGCTGGCCCGCCATGGCCTGGCGGTGACCGAGGTGGCCGAGTTGACCGGCTTCCCGGAAATGCTTGACGGACGGGTCAAGACGCTGCACCCCAAAGTGCACGGCGGGCTGCTGGCACGCCGCGACCATCCGGCCCACATGGCCGCGCTGGCGGCCCAGGGCATAGAGGCGATCGACCTGCTGGTGGTGAACCTGTACCCTTTCGAGGCCACGGTGGCCAGGGCCGATTGCACGCTGGGGGACGCTATCGAACACATCGACATCGGCGGCCCGGCCATGATTCGCAGCGCCGCCAAGAACTGGAAAGACGTTGCGGTGCTGACCGACGCATCGCAGTACGCCGAGGTTCTTGCCGAACTCGCTGCAGCCGGCACGGTCGGCGAAACGATGCGCTTTGCGCTCGCTGTCGCCGCCTTCAACCGAATTAGCCAGTACGACGGCGCGATCAGCCACTACCTGTCGTGCATCCGCGGTGACGGAAGCCACGCCATATTTCCGGGGCAGGCCAACGGGTGTTTTGTCAAGCTGCAGGATTTGCGCTACGGCGAGAACCCGCACCAGCATGCTGCCTAGTACCGCGACCTGTACCCGGCGCCCGGCTCGCTGGCGACTGCGGTGCAGCTCCAGGGCAAGGAGCTGAGCTTCAACAACATCGCCGACGCTGACGCGGCTTGGGAATGCGCCAAGAGCTTTGACGCTGTGGCCTGCGTCATCGTTAAGCACGCCAACCCCTGCGGCGCGGCGCTGGGCGTGAATCCGCTGCAGGCCTACCAGAAGGCGCTCCAAACCGACCCGACCTCCGCATTTGGCGGCATCATCGCCTTCAACCGCAGCGTCGATGGCGCAGCCGCCGAGGCGGTGGCGCAGCAGTTCGTGGAAGTACTGATGGCGCCTGGCTTCTCCAAGGAGGCGCTCGAGATCTTCAAAACCAAGCCCAATGTGCGCCTACTCCAGCTTGCACTGCCGCCGGGCGGGCCTAGCGCATGGGACCAAGGTCGCAATGCGGTGGACGTGCGGCGGGTCGGATCCGGCTTGCTCATGCAAACCGCCGACAACCATGAACTCACGCTGGCCGATATGAAGCTGGTCACCCGCTTGCAGCCTACTGCGCAGCAGCTGCAGGACCTTCTGTTTGCCTGGAAAGTCGCGAAATACGTGAAATCCAACGCGATCGTCTTTTGCGCCGGCCAGATGACCCTTGGTGTCGGTGCCGGTCAGATGAGCCGGCTCGATTCGGCACGCATCGCCAGCATCAAGGCGCAGCACGCGGGCCTTTCACTGGAAGGCAGCGTCGTCGCCAGTGATGCCTTTTTTCCGTTTCGCGATGGCCTGGATGTGGTGGTCGACGCAGGCGCCCGCTGCGTCATCCAGCCTGGTGGCAGCATGCGCGACGACGAGGTGATCGCGGCTGCCAATGAGCGTCAAATAGCGATGGTGTTTAGCGGGGTGCGCCACTTCCGTCATTGACTCCGGTTCGCGGGAGCGAGCGGCGTGTCAGCGCCAGTGGCCTCGATGGCCTCGGTGGCCTCGGTGGCCGCCAAAGCCGAACTGCAGGTTGATGCCAATCGGCGCGCGGTACAACCGATAAGGCGACATCCATAATGGGTCGGCGTTGACCAGAACCGGTTGGGCGTAGATGAGCTGAGCCGGTGGCGGCAATTCGGACTGCACATAGATCGGCGCACTGGTCGGCTGCGGCCCGGTGTCTGCGGGCGCAACCTGCAACTGCACCTGGGCTCCGGGGTCTTGGTCCATCTGCACCGTGTACTGCTTGCCAGCGAGCTCGTAGACGACCTGGAAATACGCAACCCGGTTCTCGACCATGGGGTGCATCGTGCAGCGCTGTACCGCTTCGTTGCTGCACACCTGGCGCGCGACCGTCACGGGTTGCAGCACCGGCGTGCTGCTGATGACGGCCCCGATGTCCTGCGCAGCGCAAAGCCCCGCGGCGAGCAGCAGCGCGGTAGGTACGGCGAGGGTCTTCATGTATTTCCTTCAGGAGGTGGGATCGGCCGAAGTGTATTCCCGCTGCGCAGGTGGTTTTCCGTCTTGTTTGTAAAGTCTTCTAACTGCTCGCCGAGTCGGTACCTGCTTACAAGGTCTTGAACACGTCGCGCGCCGCTTCCAGGGTGGCTGTGATGTCGGCATCGCTGTGCGCCGCGCTGACAAAACCGGCCTCGTACAGTGCCGGCGCAAAATAGATACCGCGGTCCAGCATGCCGTGGAACAGGCGGTTGAACCGCGCGCCATCCGACTGCATCACCTGGGCATAGTTCTGCGGCAGGCGATCGAGCAGAAAAAATCCGAACATGCCGCCCTCGCAGTCGCCGCAAAACCCGACGCCGGCGGCGTTGGCTGCGGCCTGCAAGCCGTCGACCAGCGAGCGGGTCCTGGCCGCCAGTGCATCGAAAAATCCCGGTTTGGAAATCTCGGCCAGGGTGGCAATACCGCAGGCGGTGGCGACCGGGTTGCCCGACAGCGTACCGGCTTGGTAGACCGGGCCCAGCGGCGCGAGCTGCTCCATCACCGCGCGCTTGGCGCCGAAGGCCGCCAGCGGCATTCCGCCGCCGATCACCTTGCCCATGATCGTCATGTCGGGCTCGAAGCCAGGCAGTGCTTTGGCATAGACGCTTTGGGCGCTTCCCAGCGCGACCCGGCAGCCGGTCATGACTTCGTCAAATACCAGCAGCGCGCCGTGCTCGGTGCACAACTCGCGGCAGCGCTTCATGAAGGGAACCGAGGCCCGAACCAGATTCATGTTGCCGGCAATGGGCTCGATCACCAGGCACGCCAGTTCGGCCCCATGCACCGCAAAAGCCTGCTCTAACTGCTCGACGTTGTTGTACTCAAGGACGATGGTGTGGCGAACAACTTCGGGCGGAACGCCCGCACTGGTGGGGTTGCCGAAGGTCGCCAATCCCGAACCGGCCTTGACCAGCAGCGCGTCGGCGTGGCCGTGGTAGCAACCTTCGAACTTGATCAGCTTGTGGCGCCCGGTGGCGCCGCGCGCAAGTCGTATGGCGCTCATCGCGGCCTCGGTTCCCGAACTCACCAGGCGCACCATGTCCATTGACGGGACCAGTTTGAGAATCGCCTCGGCGAGCTCGATCTCGCGCTCGGTCGGCGCGCCAAAGGAAAAGCCTTCGAGTACGGCGGCCTGCACTGCCTGCACCACGGCGGGGTGGCCATGGCCCAGAATCATCGGTCCCCACGAGCCGATGTAGTCGATATAGCGTTGGCCGGCGGCGTCCCAAAAATAGGCCCCCTGTGCGCGCTTGACAAAACGCGGCGTTCCGCCGACGGCCTTGAAGGCGCGCACCGGCGAATTGACGCCGCCAGGTATGACGCGTTGCGCGCGCGCGAAGAGCTGCTCGTTGGATTGGGCTGGGCTGGTTTCAGTGTTTGGTGTCATGCGTGGGTATTTCAAAAATTGGCGCTGCTGCGCCCAGGTCTTGCGTTGTTTCGATGTCGGCGTCGGGCTGGGCCCAGAAGAGCCGGTCCGGGACAATATGGCCCATGCCGGGTCGGAAGCCGGCGTCCAGGCAGCGATCCAGATAGCTCAGTGCCTCGCTGCTCGCTTCGTTCAGGTCGCTGCCGCTGGCGAGCAAGGCCGCAAGCGCCGCCGACAGCGTGTCGCCGGCGCCGACAAATGCCGCTTCAAAGCGCTCGAAGCGCGCGCTGCAAAGCACCGAATGCGGTGACGCCAGCACGTTGTCGATACCCTGGTCGGGCAGCGCGATCCCAGTCACCAGGGTATAGGGAACGCCGAACGCATGCGCCGCGCGCGCGATGTCGCGCGGCCCCGGGCTCTTGTCGGCGCTCCAGTCGGGCAGCAGCCAGCGCCACAGGGTGCTGTGGTTGCCCACCAAAACGGTCGTCTGCGGCAGCAGTAGTTCGCGGAAGGCGTCCAGGTAGAGGTCGATCTGGACCTCGGTCCACCAGGACAGGTTGGGCATGTACGCGACCAGCGGCACGTCGGCGTAGTCGGAGGCGATCTCAGCGATCGCACTGAGGTTTTCCGCTGAACCGGCAAAGCCGACCTTGATGACCTGTGCGCTGACGTCCTCCAGGATGGTTCTGGCCTGTTCGGCGACCACTTCTTCATCGAGCACATGGTGGTCGACTATTTCAGCCGTATCGCGCATGTAGACGCCGGTGAGCACAGGCAGCGCGTGCGCGCCGACCGACGCCATGGCGCTGACATCGGCCGCAAGGCCGCCGGCGCCGCTGGGGTCGTTGGCATTGAACACGAGAACACAGGCCGGGCGTGCCGAGTCCGCATCCTCACTGGCTTCGGCACTGGTGGGCACGAGGGACATGGTCAGGCTGGTCTACCCATCGGGCAGGATGACGTTGGTTTTGGCGCCTGCAGCGCTATTCTCTGAAACGGTCTCGGTACAATCATTGCATTCTATTCGAAGGCCTTTTAACCTGTGAACGAAGCAACAACCTGGATGTGCCTGATCTGCGGCTGGATCTACGACGAAGCCTTGGGTGCCCCCGAGTCCGGCATCGCGCCTGGAACGGCATGGGCCGATGTACCGATGAACTGGACCTGCCCGGAATGCGGGGCGCGCAAGGAAGACTTCGAGATGGTTCAACTCTGAACCGGGAACCGGGCGCCCAAGCGCTCGGCGTTGGCGTGCATAGTTCGGGAGGCCTGCCCATGAATACCCTTGTGTCGGTGCCCACCAGCGCGGGGAATAGTGCCCGGCGTGCGTCCGATGCGCTCGGACCTTTGGCGTCCGCCCTCGACGAGATACAGAAGTCCTTGACCGGCGCGAGCGCAAGCGTGGCGGCGTTTGCGCAGACGGCGCGATTTCAAGGACTAGGCACAGCAGCGCCCGCAGACGCTGGCGGACCCCAGGCCCCAGCGGGTGGGCTGGCGACTGCGTCCCTGAAAATCCGACAGGCGATGGAGTGCCTTGAGGCTTGCGGTGCCGTGATGCCCGCCAAGGTCATGCGGGCGCTGGACCTGCTGCTGCAGCAATTTGTCCTTGTGCCAGCGAGTTGCGGTGAGGACGCGGCCAGACGATTTGAATGCGCCGCGCAGGCACTTGGCGCGTACCTGACGGCAATGCCCGACAGCGCCGCGCAATCCGCACTGGCGCTGTTCCCCCCATACCGAGATGTACTCGAACTGGTGGCCGGCGAACGGGTGCATCCTGCCGACCTGTGGCAGCATGGATGGCGATGGGTCGAGGCGCCGGCGGCGCTGACCCTGCCGCCGTTGGCTGTTAGCGCGCACTTGCGCACGCAGGTCGACCAGGCGGTGCTCAAATTGGTGCGCGCAGCGGACCCGCAGGCGGCCAGGGCGATGGCCGACATCGGTCTGGGCCTTGCTGCGGCTGCTACCCGGCGCGAAGACCGTGTCTTGTGGACCATCGCAGCGGCATTTTTCGACGCGTTGGGCCGTGGGTTGCTGCCGCTCGATGTCTTTGTCAAGCGCAGCGCGTCGCGCACCCTGGCCCAATTCGCCGCGTTGGCGCGCGGCGAATTCGTCGTCAACCAAGGCCTTGCGCACGATTTGCTGTTTCACTGCGCGCAGGCGCAGTCCGACGCCGACGCCAAGGTGCTGTTCGCGGTACGCCAGGCCTATGGGCTCGGGGACGGCCAGCCTTTGGACGACACGGCAACGGCATCCGACGCCACACAGCCACCGCAAACGCCGCCGCCAGCCGCCAGTCATACCGATTTCGAAGCGACCCGGCCCTTCGAGCAGACCAAGCAAATCGGTGAACTGTCGGTGGTTATTCCGATGTACAACGCATTCCTGAACGACGCCGACGAATGGTCGCGCCGACTGCTTGCCGAACTCGGCGAATGGGAGATCGACCCAAGCCAGCCACCGCAGGATTCGACAGTCGGTTGGGCGCATGCGCTGGCAGTTGGTGCCGCCGGAGTCGGTTTCACGGCGCTGGCCGAACTGGCGCGTTTGCTGGAACAGGCGGTGCGCCAGTTGCAGCAGCACCGCGCCGGGCGCAGCCCGGAGCCGGCGCGAACTTGCAACCGCGTCGCAGACGACATAGGGCGCCTGTTGCACCAGTTTGCAGCGGGCTTTTTGAAGCAACCCGACCCCGCCTTGCGCGAGGAACTGCAGCGGCTGCTGGCCGACATGGCGTCGGGGTCCGCGGGCGCCTTGCCCCTGGCAGACCCGGGTCTGCGGCTGGAGCAGTGGGGCCTGTCGATCGAGCAGATGGGAGCGCAGATCGTGCGCCTGACGCAACAACTGCGCGAACTCGACGCGCATGCGCAGCCCATGATGGAGCACGCACCGCACGCCGATGCGCCCACGCATCTGCTGCGTCTGCGGGAACTGACCCGAGCCATCGGCGAGTCGGTGGACGCGCTGGCAGCGCTTCAGGCTGGGCTTGAGCGCACGCTGCGCGACGCACAGGACGATCTGTCGGCGTTTCGCAATCAGTCGCTGCCGCGCGATGCCAGCGTCGGCTTGCGCACCACGCTGTAGCGCTCCAGCGTTCGCGCGCGGGCCAGGTCGTGCGCGACCACGGGATGCGGATAGTTCTCACCTAGTTTGACGCCTGCCGCCTGCAATTCGAGCGCGCCGGCCTTCCAAGGCGCGTGGATGGCTGCTGCCGGCAGTCGGGCCAACTGCGGCAGGTAGCGGCGGATGAATTTGCCCTGGGGGTCGAACTTCTCACTTTGGCTGATCGGGTTGAAGATCCTGAACCAGGGCTGCGAGTCGCAGCCGCTCGACGCCACCCACTGCCAACCGCCGTTGTTCGCCGCTAGGTCGAAGTCGTTGAGTTTCTGGGCAAAATAAGCCTCGCCCCAGCGCCAGTCCAGACCCAGGTCCTTGACCAGGAAGCTGCCCGCGACCATGCGCAGCCGGTTGTGCATGTAGCCGCTCTGGTTGATCTGCGCCATTGCGGCGTCGACCAGCGGATAGCCGGTGCGCCCCTCGCACCAAGCCTTGAACAGTGCCTGCGCTGTCGGACCCTGTTCCCAGCGGATCGCATCGTAGGCCGGCTTGAAGGCCGCATTGGCAGCGTGTGGAAAATTCGCCAGGATCTGGAAATAGAAATCCCGCCAGATCAGTTCGCCCAGCCATACCGCAGCGCCTGGGCTGCCCTGTGCCGACCGGTGCATCGCGGTGGCGACCAGCCTGCGGATGGACACCGTGCCAAAGCGCAGATGCACGCCCAGGTAACTCGGGCCTTTGGTGGCTGGGAAGTCACGCGTGCGGTGGTAGTCGTCCATGCGCTCGAAGAATTCAGCAAACAACTTGCGCGCTCCGCTGGCTCCGGTCGGTATCGGCAACTGCCCGAGGTTGGTCGTCTCGAAGCCCAACTGCGCCAGTGTCGGCACCCCGGTGTGCAACGCATCTGGGGGCGCAGCCAGTGCCCCCAGATGGGGCGTGCAGTCGTGCACCCGCGGCGGTGTCGCGCCGATTCGCTGCAGCCAGGCGTTCTTGTACGGCGTGAAGACGGTGTAGGGGCTCGCGGTCTTGGTCAGCAGCTCGCGTCGCTCCAGCAGCACATGGTCTTTCACCGTGTTCATCGCGACGCCACGCGCAGCCAGCGCGTCGCGGACCTTGTCGTCGCGCGCTAGCGCCTGCGGCTCGTAGTCATTGGCTGCAAAAACAGCCTGTGCGCCGAGTTCGTGCGCCAGTGCCACGATCGTTTCGCAGCCGGCGCCATGGCCAAGTATCAGACCCGCGCCGACGCCGCGCAATGCCTGCTCCAGGTCGACCAGTGACTCTCGGATGAACTCGACGCGGCGGTCGGCCCGCGGCAGCGGGGCCAGTAGGTCGGTATCGAAAACAAAGGCGCAATAAAGTCGGCGGCATGACTGCAAACCCAGGAACAATGCTGCGTTGTCGTCGACGCGCAGGTCGCGCCTGAACCACATCAGCCCGGTTTCGAATTGTTTTTGCATCTTGGCCGCTAAAATTGAAGTATGCCCGGTGAAACTGCGCCTCTCAACCTGACGAATCATTTCCTGATCGCTATGCCTGGGCTTGAGGACGCAGCATTCTCGCGCAGCGTGGTCTATGTCTGCGAACACAGTGAGCGCGGCGCACTGGGACTGGTGATCAACAAGCCCAGCGACATCGACCTTCAGGTGTTGTTCGACAAGGTGGCTCTTCCGCTGGGGCGCGCCGATCTCACGCATTCGCCGGTGTTCCAGGGCGGGCCGGTGCAGGTTGACCGGGGCTTCGTGTTGCACGAGCCTATATTCGTTGGCAGCGAGAAGCCGGGCGAGGCGGTCTACGCGTCGACCATGTGCATTCCCGGTGGCCTGGAAATGACGACATCCAAAGACGTGCTCGAGGCGCTGTCCACGGGCGCCGGGCCGCGCAAGGTGCTGGTGTCGCTGGGATATTCGGCTTGGGGCGAGGGTCAGTTGGAGTCTGAACTCGGGGAGAACAGTTGGCTCACGGTCGACGCCGACGCGGCGGTTATTTTCGACACACCGGTGGAGAAACGCTATGAGAGGGCGCTGGCGCTACTCGGGCTGCAGGTATGGATGCTGTCACCGCAGGCGGGCCATGCCTGAGGCGGCTCAGGACCTGCGGGTTTCGGCGGGCGCTGCGGCGGTCGGGCATGCGAACACCTTTTTGGCTTTGGACTTCGGCTTGCGGCGCACCGGCGCCGCAGTGGGCAACCGGATGCTGCGCAGCGCACAAGCGCTGCAGACGGTTCGCGCAAGCGGCGACGCGCGGCTGGTACAGGTAGGTATGCGCATCGCCCAGTGGCAACCCGACGCGCTGGTCGTCGGCGTCCCGTTTCACCCCGATGGCGCCGAACACGAGAACACGCTGCGCGCGCGCAAGTTTGCGCGCCAACTGCGCGCGCGCTGTGGACTGCCGGTTTTGGAGGTCGACGAGCGCTACAGCACCACCGAAGCCTTGTCCAACGGCGCGCGCGACGCCGACGCGGGAGCGGCCTGCGTGATCCTGGAGCAATTTCTGCGAGGCCTTGCATGACCGGCAACCAGGCACAGGGCCATGCCACAGCGGCTGGCGCGGCCGGCCATCTGATGCTGGACGCCGAGGCCTTGTACCGGGAGTTGGTGCAGGGCGTCGCCGCCTTGCTGGGTCCAGCGAGCCGGCTGGTCGGCATCACGTCGGGAGGCGCTTGGCTGGCTGAGAGGCTGGCGCGCGATCTGCAGCGACCCGAAGGCTTTGGCGTGATTTCGTCGACCATGCATCGTGACGACTTTGCGCAGCGCGGCCTGTCGAGTCGTGCGCCGACGCGCCTGCCGTTTGACGTCAATGCGGCGCACATCATCGTTTTGGACGATGTTCTCTACACCGGGCGCACCATCCGCGCCGTGGTCAACGAGCTGTTCGACTACGGCCGGCCGGCCAGCGTCAAGCTCGCGGTGTTGGTTGACCGCGGCGGGCGCGAACTGCCAATACAGGCGGACTTTGCGGCGGCGCGGGTCAGCGTGGCTGCGTCGCAGTCGCTGGCGCTCGAGCGCGATGCGGCCGGCGCCTTTGCTTTCGAACTCAGGGCGCGCCCATGAGACCCGCATACCGGATGCCGCAAACAGCCACGGCAACGAGGTACACCGTGTGTTGAGCCGACGAAATCCCCAACTCAACAAGAACGGTGAACTGCTCCATCTGTTGTCGATCGAAGGCCTTCCGGCCGGCATTCTGACCCAGATTCTCGACACCGCGGAAAGCTTTGTCAGCGTCAACGATCGCGAGGTCAAGAAGGTTCCGCTGCTGCGCGGACGCAGCGTTTTCAACCTGTTCTTCGAGAACTCGACCCGCACCCGTACCACCTTCGAGATCGCGGCGACGCGGCTGAGCGCCGACGTCATCAACCTCGACATCGCGCGCTCGTCGGCGTCCAAGGGCGAGTCCCTGCTCGACACCATCGCCAACCTCAGCGCGATGGCGGCGGACATCTTCGTCGTGCGCCACGGCGAGTCTGGAGCGCCTTACCTGATCGCCCAGCATGTCGCGCCGCATGTGCACGTCATCAACGCCGGAGACGGCCGCCATGCGCACCCGACGCAGGGGCTGCTCGACATGTTCACCATCCGGCACTACAAGAAGGATTTTTCCAACCTGACGGTAGCCATCGTCGGCGACGTTTTGCACTCGCGGGTCGCGCGCTCCGATATCCATGCGCTCACGACGCTGGGATGCGCAGAAGTTCGGGTGGTCGGCCCCAAGACGCTGGTGCCGGCGGACATGGCGCAGATGGGCGTGCGGGTCTGCCACACGCTGGAGGAGGGAATTCGCGACTGCGACGTGGTGATCATGCTGCGGCTGCAAAATGAGCGCATGAGCGGCGCCTTGCTGCCTTCGGCCCGGGAATTTTTTACTGCCTACGGACTGACCCGCGAGAAGCTGCAACTGGCCAAGCCCGACGCCATCGTGATGCATCCGGGTCCTATCAACCGCGGGGTCGAGATCGACTCGGCGGTCGTCGACGGCGCCCAAAGCGTGATCCTCCCGCAGGTGACTTTCGGCATAGCGGTCCGGATGGCGGTGATGGGAATCGTCGCTGGGAACGAAGTGCTATGAAGATACTCATCAAGGGCGGGCGGGTGATGGACCCGGCGGGCGGTTTTGACCAGCGCTGTGACCTGGCGCTGGCCGACGCAAAGATAGTCGCGATCAAGGACATCGGCGCCGATTTCCATCCCGACCGCGTCATTGATGCGTCGCGCTGCGTCGTCGCGCCGGGGTTGGTTGACCTGTCGGTACGACTGCGCGAACCCGGCCACGAGCACGCGCGCATGCTGGAGTCCGAAATGGCGGCAGCGGTTGCCGGTGGCGTGACCAGCCTGGTGTGCCCGCCCGACACCGACCCGGTGCTCGACGAACCGGGCCTGGTCGAGATGCTGAAGTTTCGCTCGCAGAAACTGCACCAAGCACGCGTCTACCCGCTGGGGGCGCTGACGCGCGGACTGGCCGGTGAGGTGCTGACCGAAATGGTGGCGCTCACCGGGGCCGGATGCGTAGGCTTCGGGCAGGCTGAAAAGCCGCTGGGGAACACCCAGGTGCTGTTGCGCGCCATGCAATACGCGAGCACCTTCGGCTATACCGTCTGGCTGCGCGCGCAGGACCGCGACCTGGGCGCCGGCGTGGTCGCCAGCGGTCCGCTCGCAACGCGCATGGGCCTGGCCGGGATCCCGGTGGCGGCCGAAACCATCGCCATCCACACCATCGTTGAACTGGTCCGGGCGACGGGCGCGCGGGTACATCTGTGCCGGCTGAGTAGCGCTGACGGTCTGGAGCTGGTCCGCCAGGCCAAGGCCGAGGGTCTGCCGCTGACCTGCGATGTGAGTATCAACTCGCTGCACCTGATTGACCTGGATATTGGTTACTTTGACAGCCGTGCACACCTGCAGCCGCCGCTGCGCCAGCAGCGTGATCGCGATGCGATCCGCCTAGCGCTGGCCGACGGAACCGTCGACGCGCTGGTATCGGACCACAACCCGGTTGACGAGGATGCCAAGACCTTGCCCTTTGCCGAGAGCGAGCCCGGCGCGACTGGCGTAGAGCTGCTGTTGGGGCTGTCGCTGAAGTGGGCGGCAGCGAGCGGCGTCGCGCTGCAGCGCGCGCTGGCAGTCATCAGCTGCGAACCGGCGCGGGTGCTTGGCGCGTCGGGGTTATTGCAGCCGGGGGCGGGACGGTTGATGGTCGGCGGTGCCGCCGATCTGTGTCTGTTCGATCCCGCGCGGGGCTGGAGCGTTACCGCCGACAGCCTGCGCAGCCAGGGCAAGCACACGCCGTTTTCCGGCTACGAGTTGCCGGCCACGGTGGTCTGTACCATCGTCGACGGACGGCTTGCATTCGAGGCGTGAACCGGGTCAGGGCCGTTTGGCGGCTGTGGCGGGTGGCGCTGCATTTGGTGCGCGGCATGCTCCAGATACTGCTGCAGTTCCCGCGCCTGTCGCAGGATCGGCGCGACCAGCGGGTGCAGGCCTGGGCCAGTGCCTTGCTGCGCACCATCGGCGTGCGGCTCGACGTCACCGGAACCCCCGCCCCCTGCGGCCCCATGCTGATGGTCGCCAACCATATTTCCTGGCTCGACATCGTCGCGCTGCACGCAGCCCGGCATTGCCGCTTCGTGTCGAAATCGGACATACAGCGCTGGCCACTGCTTGGAACGCTGGCCACCGCGGGTGGAACGCTGTATGTCGAGCGAGCGTCGCGCCGAGACGCGATGCGCGTCGTCCACAGCATGGCGCGGGCGCTTAAGGACGGCGATGTGCTGGCGATCTTCCCAGAAGGAACGACCGGTGACGGCGCTGCGCTGCTGCCCTTTCATGCCAATCTGGTCCAGGCCGCCATAGCGGCCAGCGCGCCGGTGCAGCCGGTCGCGCTGCGCTTTCTGGTCGGCAACAGTGGCCGGCGCAGCCATGCCGCCAGCTATGTCGGCGATGAGACGCTGGTCGGCTCCTTGTGGCGAACGCTGTGCGCGAGCGACTTGCGGGTCTCGCTGGTCTATGGCGAGCCGCAGCACGCGCTAGGGCGCGACCGTCGTGCCTGGACGCAGGACTTGCAAGCAGCCATCGAGGGCCTGCTGCGGCGCTAATGCCGCTGCGCAGTCACCATTGGTTGCGCAACTCGCGCAGCTTGATGAAAACCGTTCTGGCGTCGGGACGATCGGGCAGGTCGGGGAAGCTCTCGCGCAGCTTGGCGATCAGGTTCGGGCTGCCCAGCCTCAAGAAGCTGTTGTGCTGCCTTTCATCGGCCAGCGTGGTGACCACAGAATGCGCCGGATCGTGCCCGGCCACGAGCGGCAGCAGTGCCTGCGCGGCGGCGTTGTCGGGCTCGCGTGCGAGTGTGAATTTCAGGTTGGTTTCTATGTAGTCGTGCCCCGGAAAGATCCGGGTCGCATCAGGAAGACGTGTCAGTTGCTCGGCAAAGCTGGCGTACAGCGCGCCCACATCGCCGCCGTTGTGGCAGTTGCCGGCGCCCGCGTTGAACAGCGTATCGCCCGAAAACAGCGCAGGCTCGTCGGTGTGCGCGTGCAAGCAGATATGGCACATGGTGTGGCCCGGCGTGTCTAGGCATTCGAGCTCGACGGTCTTGCCGACCTTGATCACATCGCCGGCCTGCACGCCGCGGTCGACGCCGCGGATACTGGCGCCCGATTGGTGGTGCGCGATCAGCTTGGCGCCCGTCGCTGCGACGACCGCATCGTTGCCGCCCGTATGGTCGTGGTGCGCATGGGTGTTCAGGATCTGGGT
>CAISIP010000619.1 GCA_903885415.1 uncultured beta proteobacterium | reverse complement strand
AGAACATGCTGGTCGCGTTCATGCCCTGGAACGGTTACAACTTCGAGGACTCGATTCTGATCAGTGAGCGCGTGGTCGCCGACGACCGCTACACCTCGATTCATATCGAAGAGCTGGTGGTCATGGCGCGCGACACCAAGCTGGGTGCCGAAGAGATCACGCGCGACATACCGAATCTGAGCGAGCAGCAGCTCAACCGGCTCGACGAGTCCGGGATCATTTATGTCGGCGCCGAGGTGATGCCGGGCGACACGCTGGTCGGCAAGGTAACGCCCAAGGGGGAAACCACGCTGACCCCGGAAGAGAAGCTACTGCGCGCGATATTTGGCGAGAAGGCCAGCGACGTGAAGGACACGTCCTTGCGCGTTGACCAAGGCTCGCAGGGAACGGTGATTGACGTGCAGGTTTTCACGCGCGAAGGCATCGTCCGCGACCGCCGCGCGCAGCAGATCATCGACGACGAGCTCAAGCGCTTCCGGCTGGACCTCAACGACCAGCTGCGCATCGTCGAGGCAGACGCTTTTGACCGGATCGAAAAGCTGCTCGACGGCAAGGCCGCCAACGGCGGACCCAACAAGCTGGCCAAGGGGTCCAAAATCGACAAAGCCTACCTGGCTTCGGTGGAGAAATTTCACTGGTTCGATATCCGACCGACCGACGACGAGGCTGCGTCGCAGCTCGAGAGCATCAAGAACTCGCTCGAGCAGACCCGACACAGTTTCGATCTGCAGTTCGAGGAAAAGCGCAAGAAGCTCACGCAGGGAGACGAACTGCCCGCTGGCGTGCTGAAAATGGTCAAGGTCTATCTGGCCGTCAAGCGCCGCCTGCAGCCGGGCGACAAGATGGCCGGCCGCCACGGCAACAAGGGGGTGGTGTCCAAAATTGTGCCGGTGGAGGACATGCCGTATATGGCCGACGGAACGCCTTGCGACATCGTTCTCAACCCGCTTGGCGTTCCTTCGCGGATGAACGTCGGGCAGGTTCTCGAGGTACACCTGGGCTGGGCCGCCAAGGGCTTGGGCCTGCGTATCGGCAACATGCTGCAGGCCGAAGCCAAGCTCGCCGAACTGCGCGCCTTCCTTGATACGCTGTACAACGGATCGGGCCGCAAGGAAGACCTGTCCGAGCTCAGCGACGACCAGGTACTCGAGATGGCAGGCAATCTGTCAAAAGGAGCAACTTTTGCCACGCCGGTATTCGACGGCGCGTCTGAAGAAGAGATACGCGGGATGCTCAGGCTGGCCTATCCGGACGACATTGCCAAGTCCAAGGGGCTGACGGCTGCGCGCACCCAGGCGCATCTGTTTGACGGCCGAAGCGGCGACGCCTTCGAACGACCGACGACGATTGGCTACATGCATGTCCTCAAGCTGCACCACCTTGTCGACGACAAGATGCACGCACGCTCTACCGGTCCTTATAGCCTGGTGACACAGCAGCCGCTGGGCGGCAAGGCGCAGTTTGGCGGGCAACGTTTCGGCGAGATGGAGGTCTGGGCGCTGGAAGCCTATGGCGCCGCCTACACCTTGCAGGAAATGCTGACGGTCAAGTCCGACGACGTACAGGGACGGACCAAGGTCTACGAGAACATCGTCAAGGGCGAACACGCGATCGAGGCCGGCATGCCGGAATCGTTCAACGTGCTGGTCAAGGAAATCCGCTCGCTGGCCATCGACATCGACCTCGATCACGATCGGTTTTGAAATCGACGCAGCGTAGAAAATTGAATCGAAATTT
>CAISIP010000618.1 GCA_903885415.1 uncultured beta proteobacterium | reverse complement strand
GATCATGTCCTTGAGTACTTTGTTGACCGCGTGGCCCATGTGAATCTGGCCGTTGGCGTAGGGCGGGCCGTCGTGCAGGATGAATTTTGGCGCGCCGGCGCGCGCCGCGCGCAGCTGCTTGTAGACCCCCTGCTCATCCCATTGGCGGGCCCATTCGGGTTCGCGCTTGGGCAGGTCGCCGCGCATCGGAAACGGCGTCTCGGGCAGATTCAGCGTGCTGCGGTAATCGGTTTTTTCGGTCATGAAGGGTAGGGCTCAGCGGCTCGACAGCCGAGGCTTTGAAAACGGATCGTTCAACAAGAAGCCGGTCCCACTGGGTGCCGGATCGCGCGAATGCTGCGGCGCCAGCGGGTTTGAAAGACGGGCGGCACGGGCATTCGCCAGCTAAATGCGGTCGCGGGTGCGCTGCGGTTGGATCTCGGTTTGCCTGGCCGCGAAATAGTCGCGTGCGTCCTCGCAGTCCTGGGCGATACCGCGTCGCAGCGCGTCGAGGCCGTCGTACTTGCGTTCGTCGTGCAATTTGTGCAGCAGTTCCACCCGAATGATTTTAGCGTAGCCCCCGTCGGCACCCAGAGCCGACGGCCAGTCCAGGCAATGGGTCTCGAGAAGCACCTGTCCGCGATTGATATCGGCTGCGTCGAGCGAGGGGCGAACGCCGAGGTTGGCGACGCCGGCCAGGGGCCGGGGCGTCAGTCCATGGACCTGCACCACGAAAATGCCGCTGGCCGCCGGCTTCCAGTGCACGAAGCGCAGGTTCAGGGTCGGGCAGCCGAGTGCACGGCCGAGCTTTCTGCCGTGCACCACATGGCCCGATATGCGGTAGGGGTGTCCGAGCAACTGCGCGGCGTCGTCGAGCCTGCCGTCCGCCAGCGCCTGTCGCACTGCAGAACTCGACACGCGCAACCCGTGCACCTGGTAGCTGTTCATCCGGGCAACGTCGAAGCCCTGCTTAAGCCCGGCGGCGTCGAGCATCGGGTAGTCGCCCGCGCGTCGGGCACCAAAGCGGAAGTCGTCGCCAACGAGTACCAGCTTGGCACCCAGGCCGCGTACCAGCACCGAGTCGATGAACTGCTGCGGCGACTGCGCCGCCAACCGCGCAGCAAAGGGCAGCACGACGGCCTGGTCGATGCCGCAGTGGGCGAGCTCGGTCAGCTTGTCGCGCAAGGTACCGACGCGCGCTGGCGCCAGATCGCGGGTGGCGCTGGCGGCGGCGAAATAGTCGCGCGGGTGCGGCTCGAAGGTGAGCACGCAGCTGTCGATGCCACGCTGGGCCGCTTCGCCGCGCAGCAAGGCGATCATCGCCTGATGGCCGCGGTGCACGCCGTCGAAGTTGCCGATGGTGAGGGCACAGGCGCCCGCGATGCCAGGGTGCTGCAGGCCGCGAAAGACTTTCATCGTAAGAAAAGGCGGGTCAGGACGCCCCGGTGCTTAGCGGCTTTTCTGTGCGGATAGGGTGACATCTAAAAAGGTTATATTGTGTACGAGTGCACAGGAGCCGTGCCCGGGGACATGGGTCACAGCCAGATGTCCCCGGCTGTACCGGGTGTCGCAATTTTTTCAGGAGAGTTGCTTGAAGGTC
>CAISIP010000617.1 GCA_903885415.1 uncultured beta proteobacterium | reverse complement strand
CCGTCGCTCATGAAGATCAGCGTAGGCCACTGCTTGACGCGGAACGACCGACCCAACGGACGGCCGCTGCCGTCTTCAATCTTCAGATGGCGCAGATCGGCGCGACCCGAGAGGGCTGCCGTTATCAAGGGCTGCGCGGCCCGGCAGTGCCCGCACCAGTCGGTTCCAAATTCCAGCACGGCGGGGCCTTTCCATGCGTCGACTTCGGCACGCGACGGCGCGCTGGCACAGTAGCTTGGGCTCATGGAACTGCTTTCACCGCCACGGTCCTGTGGTGTTTTCGGCTCTCGATTATCTGACCGTCGAGGTAGTACCAGCGCGCGCTTTCGCGCACGAAGCGGCTGCGCTCGTGCAGGCGCTGCGCACGACCGCCTTCGCGCCACCGGGCCACAAACTCGACCAGGCCGGTGTCACCGTCGACCTGCGCGGCGCGAAGTTCCAGCCCCAGCCAGTTGCCTGGCGCCAGTTCCAGTTCGACAGGCGCGGTCGATGGGTGCCAGGTCGCGCGCAAGTAATCGGCGCGCAAGCGCGCGTAGGCGCTGTAGCGCGATCGCATCAATGCCTGCGGCGTAGGAGCATGCAGGCCAAGCGGCAGCCCCACATGCCAAAGCCCACAGCATGCGTCGTAGCCGGCGCCGCTTTGGCAAGGGCATTGGGAAAGGGGCTGCGTGGCCATCTTCATGCAGCCGATGCTAACCGCGGATCAGTGGGCGCCGGGCCCCGGCGCCCACGCGGACTGGCCGATAATCGGGCATCTCAAGCACAGACGCTGCGGGCGTCGCACGCCGTACGCCATGCACAGGACGATATTCACCACGCCCGGCGTCAGCGGCGCATTGCGCGCCCTGTCCATCGCCTTTCTACATGCCAGCGGCTGGAAGCTCGATGGCCAGTTGCCAGCCGACAGCCCTCGCTGCGTCCTGATCGCTGCACCACACACCAGCAACTGGGATCTGCCCTACACGCTGATGGTTGCGTTCGCGCTGCGCATCAACATTCACTGGATGGGAAAACAGCAGCTTTTTCACTGGCCCTTCGGCGCCCTGATGCGCTGGCTCGGTGGCATCGCTGTCGACCGAGGGCAGTCAAGCAACCTGGTCGCCGCTTCGGCGCAAGCCATCCGCGAGGCACAAGGCGACTTCGCGCTGGTGGTACCCCCCGAGGGAACGCGCAGCAAAACAAGGCACTGGAAGACGGGCTTTTACTGGATAGCGGTCGAGGCCGGCGTACCCATCGTGATGGCCTATATGGACTACCCGCGCAAGCTCAGCGGGCTGGGCCCGGTGTTCCGACCGACCGGAGACCTGCAGGCCGATATGGGGGCCATCAAGTCCTACTACGCGCAGTTCAAGGGAAAGAACTGGCACCAGTTCACGACCGAATAGCGGCGTCGCCGCGGCGCGGGGACGTGCATACACTGCAGGTACCCGCTACTTGCATCAGGAACCCATGTTTGGCATCACTGCATCGTCGCGGCTGCGGCCTTCGCCCTTTTACGAAGCCACCCTGGCCGAAGGCGTCACTGCATTCACCACCTACAACCACATGCTGATGCCGACGGGCTTTGGCCAGCCGCAAGCCGAATACTGGCGGCTGATCAACGGGGTGTCGCAGTGGGATGTAGCGGTCGAGCGGCAGGTGCAGTTGCAGGGGCCCGACGCCGCCAAGCTGGCGCAAATCCTGTGCACGCGTGACCTGTCGCAGTGCGCGGTCGGACAGGGAAAGTATGTGGCGCTTTGCAACCACGACGGCGTGCTGATCAACGACCCGATCCTGCTAAAGCTCGACGACGATCGCTACTGGCTTTCCATTGCCGACTCCAACATCTGGTTCTGGGCGCGCGCCATTGCCGCCGAGCGCGGGCTGCGGGTGACGGTCAGCGAGCCCGATGTATCGCCGCTGGCGGTGCAGGGACCACAGGCCGAGAACGTGGTGGCGTCGATCTTTGGCGACTGGGTGCGGGGTCTGAAATATTTCTGGTTCAGGAACACCGAGATCGCGGGAATCCCGGTGGCGGTGGCGCGGTCAGGCTGGTCCAAGCAGGGCGGCTTTGAGCTCTACCTGATGGACGGATCGAAGGGAACCCAGCTGTGGAACATCGTGCGCGAGGCCGGCAAGCCGTGGGGTATCGGCCCCGGCAACCCGAATGCCTGCGAGCGTATTGAAACCGGACTGCTGTCTTATGGCGGCGACACCGATGGCAGCACCAATCCCTTTGAAGTCCGCATGGGCAAGTATGTCGACCTCGACATACCGGACGACGTGATCGGCATCCAGGCTCTGCGGCGCATCCGGCGCGAAGGCGTCCAACGCCAACAGCTCGGCGTGCTGATCGACGGCGATCAGCCGCTCGAGCCCGGCTTTCACTGGCACGCCATCCACCACCGCGGCGCCAAGGTCGGCGACCTGACGAACTGCGTCTGGTCCTACCGCTTACAGCGCAACATCGGCTTCGGCCTGGTGGCGATCGACTGCGCCGCCGGCGACCGGGTTGAAGTGCATCGGCATGGGCAGCCGCTGCCCGCGAGCCTGTGCGCCCTGCCCTTCCTTTAAGCATTGTTTGGGCATTAGCAGCACCAACCGACCAAGAGCCCTAGGATCGCGGACAACAGCGATGGGCCGATCGATCCCGCCCGCGCGCAATTGCAGGACTGGCACGACAAGAACCCGCAGCAGGGCATAGCGCCTCGCATCAGCGGCATCGCCCGACCGGGGCGCGCGACGGGACAGCCCTAAGCTAGAGCGCGCAACCTAATCCGTCCGAAAGTCATCGCTTGCGTCCGAGCCGCGATGCTGCGCAGCCGATCGCACCTGATCGAAGTCAAGACGGGGCCCGCTGCAGCGCTGCAGCATCGCCGTGATGGCCTCAGCCGAGCAAGTCCCCCACGCAGCGGCGGTTTTCCACGCGCGCAGCTTGAGCAAGACCTACCTTGCAGGCGACGTCGCAGTCCCTGCGCTGCGCCAAGTCGATTTCGACATCTACCGTGGCGAGTTTTTGGTGTTGCTGGGCCCTTCTGGCAGCGGCAAAAGCACGCTGCTCAACATCGTCGGCGGGCTCGAGCGCGCCAGCGGCGGGTCGCTGTTCTACCAAGACCATGAGCTCAGCGCAGCCGACGACAACGCGCTAACGCTGTACCGGCGCGAGCATGTGGGCTTCGTGTTCCAGTTCTACAACCTGATTCCCAGCCTGACCGCCTGGGAAAACGTCGCGCTGGTCACCGACATCGTCGCACACCCGATGCCGGTGGCCGAGGCGCTGGACCGGGTCGCGCTGGGGCCGCGTCGCGACCATTTCCCGTCCCAGCTCTCGGGCGGCGAGCAGCAACGGGTCGCGATCGCACGTGCCATCGTCAAACGGCCCCAGGTGCTTCTGTGCGATGAGCCCACCGGTGCACTCGACTACGCCACTGGCAAACTCGTGCTCGAGACCATCGCGCGCGTCAACCAGGAACTGGGAACCACTGCGGTGGTGATCACCCACAACGCAGCGATCGCCGGCATGGCCGATCGGGTGATGTACCTTGGCGACGGTCGGATACAGCGTCTGGAGCGCCAGGCGCACAAACTCACGCCGTCCGAGCTGAGCTGGTGAATGCCCGGCTATGAAGGTACTGGACCGCAAGCTGTTGCGCGACCTGCGCGCGATGGGGAGCCAAGCTTTGACGATCGCGCTGGTAGTGGCCAGCGGACTCGGCGGCTTTCTGACCAGCCTGTCGGCGGTCGACTCATTGGCCGCTGCACGCGACGCGTTTTACCTCGAGGGCCGCTTCGCGGACCTGTTTGCCAGTGTCAAACGCGCGCCACAGGCCTTGGCCGAGCAGCTGCGCGCGTTGCCCGGCGTCGCCGATGTACAGACCACGGTCGAGCAGGTCGTGCGCATTCAGCTCCCCGGCAGCAGCGACCCGGTGCTGGGCCAGTTGATCGGCATCGACCGGATGCAACCGCCGCGGCTCAATCTGGTCAGCGTGGTGGCAGGCCGCGCGCTGTTCGACGGCGGGGGTGGCGCCAGCCAGACCAGCGGCGCCGACAACGCCGTGGACGCGCTGGTGTCGCAAGGCTTTGCCCAGGCGCGCGGCTTGAAGCCCGGAGCCAGTTTGTCCGCGCTGATCAATGGCCGGCACCGAACGCTGCGCGTCGTCGGCATCGCGATGTCGCCCGAGTTCATCTTCGCCGGCCTGTTCGGCATGCCCGACCAGCGCGGATTCGGCGTCTTCTGGGTCGATCAGGCGGTGCTGGCAGCGGCCTATGACATGCAGGCCAGCTTCAACACACTTGCGGTGCGGCTGACGCCCGCCGGCGCGCGCACGCTGTCCGATCGCGCGGTGATCGCGGCGCTGGCTGTGCCGCTGGCGCGCTACGGCGGCGCGGCGCCGCGACCACGCGCCGAGCAGACCTCCCACGCGATGCTCGACAACGAAATCAAGGAACAGCGCGTGCTCGGTACCGTGCTGCCCAGCATCTTCCTGGGCGTCGCGGCCTTCTTGCTCAACGTCGTGGTCTCGCGGCTGGTCGCGACCCAGCGCGGGCAGATCGCCACGCTCAAGGCGCTGGGCTATCCGAACCGGACCATCGCCGCGCACTACCTCAAGCTGGTGCTGGCAATCGTCGGACTGGGGCTTTTTCTGGGCGTGCTGCTAGGGCATTGGCTGGGCGGTCTTTTCTTGTCGCTCTATGCCGAGGTCTTTCATTTCCCCCGCTTCGCGCACCGGCTTGCGCCAAACTTGGTGGCGCTGGCCGCCAGCATCACGGCCATCACCGCGGTGGCGGGCACGCTGTCGGCGATCCTGGCCACAGTGCGCCTGACGCCCGCCGAGGCGATGCGGCCACCTGCACCGGGGCAGTTCAGGCCCACCATCGTTGAGCGCCTGGGCCTGACCCGGCTGAGTCCGGCGCTGCGCATGGTCCTGCGCAACATGGAGCGACGGCCTCTGCGCACCGGAATCGGCATCGTCGGCGTCGCCGCAGCGGTGGCGATCGTCGTGATGGGCAACTTCTTCCGCGACGCCATCGAGGTGATCGTGGACAGCAGCTTCACGCTGGCGATGCGCAGCGACGTCTCGGTCTGGCTGACCGAGCCGGCCGATGACGCTGTGACGCTGCAGTTGGCGCGCCTGCCAGGCGTGCTGGCCGTGGAGTCCTCGCGCCAACTCAGCGCCACCTTGGTCCACGGTCACCGACGCGAGCGGGTGCAACTGCGCGCGGTGCCAGCTGCACCCGAACTGCAGCGGATCGTCAACATCGATGGCCGCGTCGCCCGGCCCACCGGCGACGGCCTGCTGCTGACCGACCGCCTGGCCGATAAGCTCGGGCTACGCGTCGGCCAGACCGTGCAGGTCGAGCTTGAGCAAGGCAAGCGGCGCGAGTTGACGCTGGTGGTGGACGGCACGGTACGCGAAATGATGGGGCTGAACGCCTACATGCGGCGCGAAGCACTGAACCAGGCGCTGGGCGACGGCGACCTCTCCAGCGGCTTCGTGCTCTCGCTCGAACGCGGCAGCGAGACGGTGTTTCTCGCCGCGACCCAGGCTTTACCGCGTGCAGCCGGCAGCTTCAGCAAGGCCACCATGCTGCGCAACATGCAGGAGCTGACGGCCCGCAACATCTTGATCATGAGCAGCGTGCTGACCGCCTTTGCGACCGTGATCGCAGTCGGCGTGGTCTACAACAACGCCCGCATCGCGCTGGCCGAGCGCGCCTGGGAATTGGCCAGCCTGCGGGTGCTGGGCTTTACCCGAGGCGAGGTCAGCGCACTGTTGCTGGGCGAGATGGCGATCGTGATCGCGATCGCGCTGCCGCTGGGCATGGCCATGGGTTGGGCGCTGGTGCACCTCATCGCAGGTCTGCTCAAGAGCGACCAGTTCCACTTTCCGGTCTTGATCCAGCCCCGCACCTATGCGATGGCCGCGATCGCGGTGCTGGCCTCGGCCGCTGCCAGCGCGGCGGTGGTGCGCCGGCGCATCGACCGCATCGACATGGTCTCAGCGCTCAAGGTCCGGGAATAGACCGAGGAAGCACCGATGAAACGCCAAACGATGATCGCCACCGCGTTGGCTGGGGTGGCCCTGCTGGCGCTGCTGGCCTGGGCTTTTGCGCCCAGCCCGGTGGCGGTCGAGTTGGCCTCTGTGCGCTTGGGCCGTTACGAACAGGCGATCGTCGAGGAGGGCCGCACGCGACTGCGCGATCGCTACAGCGTTAACGCCCCGCTGGCAGGCCGGCTCGCGCGCATCCGGCTGCGCGAGGGCGATGCGGTGGCCGAAGGAGCCGCGGTGGCGCTGATCACTCCGGTGCTCGCGCCGCTGATCGACGAGCGCAGTCGCGCCGAGCTGGTCGGCCGGCGCGACGCCGCGCAGGCGGGCGTGCAACGCGCTGCGGCCGTCATCGAGCAGCAGCGCGCGGTACTGGCCCAGGCCGGCAACGAGTTGCAGCGCAGCGAGCAGCTCGCGGGCCAAGGATTTGTCGCGCCGACCAAGCTCGACGCCGACCGGCTGGCGCTGCTGGCCGCGCAGCAAGCGCTGGAAGCGGCGCAGCAGACCCGCCATGTCGCCGAGCACGAGTTCGAGGTTGCGCGCGCCGCGCTGCAGGCACAGCAGTCAGGCACCAGCGCCGGCTTCTTGCTGCGATCGCCAGTGGCTGGCCGGGTGCTCAAGGTGGTGCAAGCCAGCGAGACCACGGTGGCGCTGGGCACAACGCTGCTCGAGATCGG